>JANPAM010000337.1:0-2214 GCA_031429915.1 Sphingomonadales bacterium
GAGACCGCAGAACTTTCAGGGCCACTCAAGCAGTTTCATGTGGATGCTGCGCCTGTATCACCGGGACTGTATCGCACCGTCACTGGCGCGGAGTCGATTTCGTTCGGTCTCGTTGCGGGCGCGCAACTTGCCGGCCTTAAGATGTTTTTTGGCGGGTACCCGATCACACCTGCCTCCGCCATTCTCCACCATCTCAGCCGTCTGAAGGAATATGGCATCACCACATTTCAGGCCGAGGACGAGATCGCCGCGATCTGTTCGGCGATTGGCGCGAGCTATGCAGGCCAGTTGGGCGTGACCAGTTCCTCTGGTCCCGGCATCGCGCTGAAGGGTGAGGCGATGGGGCTGGCGATCATGACCGAACTTCCACTCATTATCGTGAACTCGCAACGCGGGGGGCCGTCGACCGGCCTGCCAACCAAGACCGAACAGTCCGATCTTTATCAAGCCGTATATGGCCGCAACGGCGATGCACCAATGCCGGTTATCGCCGCGCGCTCGCCGGTCGATTGCTTCGATTGCGCGATTGAAGCCGTGCGGATTGCGACCCAGTATATGACGCCCGTCATACTGCTAACCGATGGCTATATCGCCAACGCGGCTGAGCCTTGGATGGTGCCTGATCTTGACAGCTACAAACCGTTCCCGGTCGAGTTTATGGATGTGCCCCAAGAGGGCGGCTTCAAACCTTATGGTCGCGATGAGAAATTGAAGCGGCCATGGGTTAAGCCAGGCACGCCCGGCCTGATGCACCGGATCGGTGGGATCGAGAAAGAACTCGACACCGGCCACATCAACTACGCGCCCGATAACCATCAGGCGATGACCGATATTCGTTCGGCCAAGGTGAATAATGTTGCTGACAGCATTCCAGCGCAGGAAATTGCGCTAGGTAATGCGGGTGCAAAACTTGCGGTGGTGGGCTGGGGATCGACGTACGGCCCGATCCATCAGGCAGTGAAACGCAGCATCGCCAAAGGCCTCGATGTCGCTCACGTCCACATTCGCCATATCTGGCCAATGCCGAAAAACCTAGGCGATTTGCTGCGCGGCTTCGACACCGTCATCGTTCCCGAAATGAACACTGGCCAGTTGAAAACATTGCTGCGTGATCAGTTTCTGGTCGATGCAAAACCGGTGAACAAAGTTTCCGGTCAGCCGTTTACGATAGCAGAAATGGAAGCTGCGATTGCCCACGCATTGGCGGGCCATATCGACAGTCATATTCCGGCTGACCACACGCAATTGCCCGAGCCGGTTTCCGGCTTCGACGATGGCAGCTTGAAAGGCCAGACGTCGCCGCAATCCGGAGCAACATCATGAACGACATGACCCCGATTAACACGACCACGCCAAAGGACTGGGAAACCGACCAGGAGGTGCGCTGGTGCCCAGGTTGCGGTGACTATGCGATATTGAAGGCGGTGCAGCGCACGATGCCCGAAATTGGCGGCACGCCTGAGAATACGGTGTTCATCAGCGGTATCGGCTGCTCGTCGCGATTCCCATATTATATGGAAACATACGGCTTCCACACCATCCACGGCCGTGCGCCTGCGGTGGCGACGGGTGTCAAGCTTGCCAATCCCGACCTTGATGTGTGGATCATTACCGGAGACGGCGATGCGCTATCAATAGGCGGCAACCATACGATGCACCTGCTGCGCCGTAATCTCGATTGCCAGATCATGCTGTTCAACAACGAGATTTACGGGCTGACCAAGGGCCAATATTCCCCGACCTCGCGCGTTGGTACGACTAGTCCGTCAACGCCTTACGGTTCGGTTGACCGGCCAGCGACGCCTTGCGCGTTTGCGTTGGGTTCGGGAGCGCGGTTCGTTGCGCGTGGTTTCGATGTGTCGAAGAATTTGGTTGATGTATTGAAAGCGGCGCACGCCCACCGCGGTGCTGCGTTCATCGAGATATTCCAGAACTGCATTGTCTATAACAAGGACGTGTTCGAAGATTTTGCAGCACCAAAGGGTGCGGATGACCATCAGCTTTGGCTGAAAAATGGCGAGCCGATGCTATTCGGTAGCGAGAAAACAGGGCGGATCAGAGGCATTGCACTTGATGTCGAAGCTTTGACATTAAAGGTCGTTGATATTGTCGATGGCGACTGGCAAGCGGCTGGCGTTATCGTCCATGACGTCACCAACCGCTCGGTCGCGCATATGCTCGTCGAAATGCCGTTCGGCGAGTTCCCGATGGCGC
>JANPAM010000338.1:0-16051 GCA_031429915.1 Sphingomonadales bacterium
ATTCGTTGTCGACACCGTTGAGCCGGTTTGCGTGGATGTGCCGTTTGAAACTTTGGACATCATGCACATTGTGCGCGAGCATCATCACCCCGCGCTTGGAATACATCGTGTTGTAATTCAGCTCCTGGCTGAGCCCGTCCCACAGCTTCACCGCATGATCGTAGAGATGCGCGCTCTCGTCATAGAGATAGTTGGAACGGATGATCGTGGTGTTCCGCCCGGTATTGCCCCCGCCGATCCAGCCCTTTTCCAGCACCGCGACGTTGGTAATCCCGTATTTCTTGGCGAGATAATAAGCCGCACCAAGCCCATGCCCGCCGCCGCCGACGATGATCGCGTCATAGGCTGGCTTGGGCGATGCGTCGGGCCATTGCTCAGGCCAATCTTGATGCCCGCCAAGCGCTTTGGCAAACAGGCTGAATGCACTGAAGCGAGTCATGTGAGCGCAGCCCTTGCTGCCGCCACATAGAAATCCTTGAAATCCTCAACGAGCTTCTCTTCAACAGCATATGGCCCTTGCTGGTATCCGTCGTTGGCGATACCACGATGATTAATGCTGGAAAAATGCCCGTCCTGCTGGTTGGTTTTGCGCCACAAAGCGGCGAGATGTTTGGGGTCGTAATCGACACCCTCGACCGCATCTTCATGCACCAGCCAACTCGTGCGCAGCAACGTCTTGTCAGCGGCAATTGGCGTCAGCGAGAATGTAACGACATGATCGCAGCAGAAATGGTGCCAACTGTTCGGCTGGGTCCAGATTGAAAGGCTTGAAGTTTCCGGTGCGATAAACGGTCCGATCAGTTTTTGGCACGCCAGCTTACCGTCTATCGATTGGGTCACCGCGCCATTTGCCAGCGCTAGCCGCGCTATCCGGTGCCACCAGCCTTCAGGAAACTCTACGAGATCGTAGTCGATACCAAGCGTTCTCCACTCGTCATGTTTGGCCGCATCGTCAGGCGCGTCCTTGCCAAAACCGGTGGTGCCAAGCACGCTGATCAGTTCGGGATGGCCAGCGTCGCAGTGGTAACATTCGCGGTTGTTCTCCATTACCAATTTCCAGTTGGCGTCTTCGATATAATCGTCCTGCACCGCGACTTTGAGCTTATCGAGGTCATAGGTCGCGATCTGAACGGCAATGTCGGTTTTAACTCTCTCAATCGCTGGTGGATTGTTGCTCAGGCAAATGAAGATCAGCCCGCCGATATTTTCAAGCGCGACTGGATTGAGGCCGTGGTCCGCCTTGTCAAAATCTTCGGCCATGCTGCGTGCGGCAAGCAATTTGCCGTCGAGGCCATAGGTCCATTGATGATAGGGGCACATCAACCGTGGCGTTCGACCTGCTTGTTCCAGACAGATTTTCGCGCCCCTGTGACGACAGCTATTCCAAAAAGCCCGCACTTCATTGTCGCGTCCCCGAACAATAATGATCGAGTTATGAGCTAGCTCGAACACGAAATAATCGCCCGGGTTTTTTACATGGGCGACGGTACAGGCGTAAAGCCAGACCGATTGCAGCATCACCTGCGTGTCGAATTCAAACGCCTCGTCGCTGACATACAACTCGCGCGGCAGCGTGTGGCCTTTGCGGTCCTTAGCGAGCCAACCGGCTATAGGAGCGAAGCGTGACACCGGCCTAGCTCCTGAGCGCGTTGTTGTCGGGGTCAAATGGCGAGTCCGCGATAATGGTCGCTCTATGGCGTACTCCCAATATTGCGATCTCAAACTCTCCACCCGGCGCTGCGCGATCGGGGCGCACCATCGCTAGCGCTAACGACTTGTGAACACGCCAGCCATATCCGCCCGACGTTACGCGCCCGACTATGTCATTGCCATAATAAACAGGCTCCGAGCCACGTGCATCGGCATCGGTCACGTCGTGTACTTCCATCGTTACCAACGTGTTGGCGAAGCCGTTCGTTTGCCACGCAATCAAGGCGTCACGCCCGAAAAACGTCTGCTTCTTAAGGCTGACAAACCGGTCCAGCCCGCTTTCAAACGCCGAATATTCGACCGACAATTCGCGCGGGATCAGCTTGTAGCTTTTCTCCAGCGCCATCGACGTCATCGCTCGGATGCCAAAAGGCTTGATCTCAAACTCCGCCCCCGCCTCCATCAGCCGGTCAAAAATGTAGTTCTGCATTTCGATGGGGTGGTGAATCTCCCATCCAAGTTCGCCAATGAAATTAACCCGCAGCGCGTCGACCTGCGCTAGACCGATGCTCATTTTTTTTCCCGTCAGCCAAGGAAAGGCTTCGCTAGAAAGGTCAGTATCGGTAAGCTTCGCCAACACATCGCGTGAACGCGGCCCGGCTAGCACCAGCACACCCGTCGCCGTCGTAAGCCGTTCGAAATTGACCGAACCATCGCGCGGCATCGCTTTTTTCAGATAGTCATGATCATGTCGTTCATATGCTCCGGCCGACACCAGATAATAACGTTGCGGCGCCGCCTTATAGACGGTGAATTCGCTGCGCACCCCACCTTTGCTAGTGAGCAAGTAGGACAGCGTCACGCGCCCGACTTTTTTGGGCACTGCATTCGTCAGCAACTGGTCAAGCCAGCCCTCTGCGCCTGGCCCAGATATTTCGCACTTGGCGAAGGCACTCATATCCTGAATGCCGACATGTTTATTGACGTGCAGACACTCATTGCCAACCTGTTCGAAATAGTTCGAACGGCGAAACGACCATTTTTCTCGAATTGGTTCGTTTGGCGCCACCGGATGATTGTCGTTCAACAACACGTCCGGCTTATCAAGATCGGCGTCATTCAACGCATAGCCCTCAGGCGCAAACCAGTTGGGGCGTTCCCATCCGAACACGCTGCCGAACACTGCACCCAAAGCCTTCATTCGGTCGTAGCAAGGCGTCCGGCGCAAGGCCCGCCCAGCTTCGCGTTCCTCGTCGGGATAATGCACGGTGAAGACCTTGGCATAGGCCTCTTCGTTTTTCTCCACCAGAAAACCCCGTGCGGCGTAATCCCCGAAGCGGCGCGGGTCGACGCCCATCATGTCGATGGTCGGTTCACCATCGACAATCCAGTGCGCCAATTGCCAACCCGCGCCCCCAGCGGCGGTGACCCCGAAACTATGGCCCTCGTTGAGCCAGAAGTTTTTGAGGCCCCAGGCCGGTCCGACGATTGGCGACCCGTCGGGCGTATGGGCGATTGCGCCGTTGTAGACTTTCTTGATGCCAACCTCGCCAAAGGCTGGCACGCGTTTCATCGCGGCAAGGATATAGGGTTCGAGCCGTTCAAGCGCGTCGGGAAACAGTTCATATTCGCTGTTGGCGGCGGGACCATCGACATAACAGGCTGGTGCACCAAGCTCGTAAGGCCCAAGCAGCAGTCCGCCCGCTTCCTCGCGCATGTAATAGCTTGAGTCCGGTTCACGCAGAACGCCCATTTCGGGTAAGCCAGCCCTTTTGCGTTCCATGATCGCGGGATGCTGTTCGGTCACGATATATTGATGTTCGACCGGGACTACTGGGATGTCGAGCCCGACCATTGCCCCTGTTTGCCTCGCGAAATTACCCGAGCACGAAATGACGTGTTCGCAGGTAATTTCGCCTTGGTCGGTCGAAACAAGCCACTCGCCATTCGGCTGCTGCGTGATCGCAATGACCGTGGTGTTGCGGTGGATCGTCGCGCCACGTTGCCGCGCGCCCTTCGCCAAGGCCTGAGTCAAATCGGCTGGCTGGATATAGCCATCGTCGGGATGCTGAATCGCTCCAATCACCCCGTCCAGATCCGCCAGCGGCCAGACTTCCTTGAGCTCATCAGGCGTCAGGAAGTTAACATTGACCCCAATCGTTCGTGCAACCCCGGCATAATAATGATATTCGTCCATCCGGTCCTTGGTCGTCGCTAGGCGGATGTTGGAAACCTGCGAAAAGCCTGCATGAAGTCCGGTCTCGGCCTCAAGCGTCGGGTATAAATCGACCGAATATTGATGCAATTTGCCAACAGAATAGCTGAGATTGAAAAGCGGCAGCAGCCCCGCAGCATGCCAGGTTGACCCAGACGTTAGCTCGCGGCGTTCGAGCAGAACGACATCGCTCCACCCCATTTTGGCAAGATGGTACAACGTGCTGACGCCGACAACGCCACCACCGATAACCACTGCCCGAGCCGTAGTTTGCATTCAATCCCCCACCCTTGCGATGGCGAAGTCTATGTCAGATTTATGCTGGTTTCAGCAATGGGATCGGGGAGCAAACAGTATCTATGGAATTGTCTAATACTGAATATCACTAAAACTAACTTGGTGGCGGCGTGTTTTTTCGTCACACGACTGCGACTTTCCCTTATAAACGAACAGCGGCTGATAGTGGCGCTTTATCTGTCATTAGCAGGGCCAAGGTTTGCTCGACTACCGCTTGCAAAGAGCTGACGTAGGTATTGGCTCCGATCGCCTGTTGTGTATTCGCATCCTCCAGTGCGGCCTCATTTTTTGCCCACAAGCCAACAATGATTTCCGCATCTGGTGCGCGCTGGCGGAGCCGCTTGATGAGATAGCGAAGGTGGGCGGGCGATTGAGTCAACTCTGCATAAGCCAGTATGATCACAGTAACGCCGGACAAATCCAGTCCACCAATTTTGGCGCGCGACGCGGCATTATGCGAGATGGTGCGCGCAGTGACGCCATTTTGCTCTAGCAACTGGACGATCATGGACAAGACGGCTGCGTCGAACGGTCCTCCCCCGGCGACGCAGACGACGGCGCCGGGGGAGGTCGAACGCAGCACCGAATCTTCCGGATTTCCTGCGGTATCGTCAATGCCGCGATCCTTAAGGTCGGCAATTACCGACTGAACCGTGCGCAGCATTTGCTTGGATCGACTGTGGTCAATTGTTCCCCGTTTTTCGTCTTCGGTTGCCAGCGCCAGCACTTCGACGACGACCCCGTCATAATAATCGACCAGGCGACGATCAACTAAGAGTGACTCCGCGTGGGCGAGCGCCTCATCAGGATTATTTGCAAGGATCCGCTGGTAAAAGCTCTCTGTGGCAGACAACGCGGGTCGGTCGCCCAATAGAACATCGAAGAACTCGAGCGATTTGACGTGGCGGCCCAGAACAACGAAGCACAGTGTAAGCGGAGTCGAGATGATTAGTCCGATTGGACCCCAAATCCATGTCCAGAACACTGCAGATACAATCACTGACACGGGCGAAAGTCCAGTCGAATGCCCATAAACAAGCGGCTCGACGATATAACCGACTATCACTTCAACTGTGATGAACAGGAGCACGACATAAACCACTGTCGACCAGCCCGGATCAATCGCCGCGCCGAGCAGCGCTGGTGCCACAGTGGCAAGGAATGCGCCAATATAAGGAACGAAGCGCAACAGGCCGGCCAGCACCCCCCACATCGCCGACGAGGGGATACCTATCGCCCACAGGCCCAGCCCGATGACCGCGCCAAAACTGGCATTGACCGCAAGCTGCGACAAGAAGTAGCGGCTGAGTCGTTGCACAGCATCGTCCATGGCAAGCGTGGTGCGATGAAGATCGGACGAGCCAAACAGCCGAATAAAACGGTCCCGCAAATCCTCCCGTTGAAAAAGAACGAAAATCGCGACGATTAAAACAATAAAGAACGTCTCTAACGGCCCCAAGATGGGCTGCAGAATAGTCTTTGCCACTTCGAATGGCGACAATTCAGGACTGGCGACTTCAACAAGCACCGCGGGCCTGTCTTCTTCCGTCGAGACCGTTGTGCTGCCTGCGGCATCGGCCGGATTAACATTCGACGAAGGGGCTTGCCGAGTGGTTGTCTTCGGATGAGCGAATTCGTTCGTGACCGAGGCCAAACGCCCCGCGGCAAATGCCTGAACCCCCTGTAGTTTCCGCTCGATGGTCTTTGCGTAGCGCGGTGCGTCTGCCGTTAAACTGGCGGCTTGGCTTCCTATTAACGTGGCCACCGATCCGAAAATACCCAATGCGGCAATTACGGTTAGAATAACGGCAGGTGCGCGCCCAAGCCGCTGCCGCTGGAGTACGTTGACGATGGGCGAAAGCAGGAATGAAAGTAACACCGCCAAGGTGATGGGGATCAAAACGTCCTTTCCGAAATACAGCGCCGCAATTACGAAGGCGCCTACGGCAAGCCTAACGAGGCTTTTCAATTCCGGGGTCGGGACCGGCGCGATCTGAATCGCATTGCCTCCCAAGTCATCGGCGCCGGGTGATAGTTGGTCATAACCTGCTAGATCCTCGTTCTGCATCATCAATTGCGCCCTCGTACTGTATGTTTCATGGACATCTCGGTAAGTCCCTAATTGAGTTCGGGGCAAGCGCTATCAGCCCGCTGGCTGACAGATGTGTTGGGTAATGATGCCCGCCAAACGGCAACTCTAATAAGTCGGCGGTTTGATCGGGATCTGTAAGGATAAGCTCTCTGCACACTCCGGCGTTGCGAAATTGTGGACACAGTCAATCTAAGCAGCTTGATAACATTATTGAGTCGCCGCAAGAATAACATCGACGGTTCCGTCTGGCATGTCCCAGGCTGGGAAATGGCCACTTCTATTGAACCAATGCAGAACTGCTGATGGAAATGCTGCTTTCGCGCGCGTCGCCTGCCGTGGAATACAGAGCCTATCATGCTTACCCCAGCCAATTACGATGCGACCGGTCGAGTCGGCGGCTGGGCCAGTTTGCTCTGGGCCATTGGCAAGATCGTCAACCAGCGCGTCGAATGTCGGCGTGTTGCTGAGGCCTATTAATTCGGTTGAAACGATTTGGGGGGCTAGCGCCCATGGACGCGCAGACAGTTGCGCCAATAGCGCCGTGCGCGAAGCCTTATAACGGCTTAGCACGGGCAAACCCGGCCGGATCGCTCGAAGCAAGCGCCCTGAAAGACCGATAGATATCTTGAAAAATGTTCTTTCCCATCCACGCCAGAAACCGCCAGGGTCGAGCGCCACTACATTCCCGACAACACCGCGCCGCGCAAGCTCTAGCACAATCCGTGCCCCCATCGAACTGCCGACGACATCGATTCCTATCAGCTTGTTTTCCACGATATAGCGTTCAACGCTCCCGACTAAGCCATCGAATGTACCGCTATCATTTTCGGCCGGCGTGGCGCCATGTCCCGGAAGGTCAATGGCAATAACTGTTCGATGAGCGCTAAGCTTATCCAGAACAGTGCTCCACGATTGCCAGCTTCCGCCAAGGCCGTGGATAAGTAAAAGCTTACGTCCCGTGCCGCGTTGTATTTCATGCATCTCGACTTTCCCTGATTTATGTTCGTTGTCCAACCATTGCCACCGTCATGTGGGTTCATCAAAGTTTTGGCACGCCGACAAGCCCGGTCTACAAGCTCTGTTTCTGCGCGTGCTGGCTATGCCGCTATTCGATAACTCAGCGGTCAGGCTAGCAGCGTAAAATGGAACCGAGTGGAACGTTCAACAACGGCTGCGGTTGTGCCACGCGACGATACGTTAAAAGGAATACACGGCATGAACCATATTTTTACTCGCACGCCTTGGCGGTGGGTGGCAAAGCCGAGCAAAAAACGTACATGCGTTTAACGCACTAATTTTTTTGGCATTGGCAGGGTCTTTAGCCGAGCCAAGGATGCGAACGCCTTCGCGGTCAAACAATTATCAAAGCTCGCGAAGCATATTAAGAAGGTAACGTTTCATGAAAATACTCATTGTCCTGACATCGCACGACAAACTCGGCGACACTGGAAAGAGCACTGGTTTTTGGCTCGAGGAGCTGGCCGCGCCCTATTATGTCTTCAAGGACGCCGGAGCCGAGATTACGCTTGCTTCGCCCAAGGGCGGACAGCCACCGCTGGATCCCAGCAGCGAAGCAGAAGATGCACTAACCGACGCCACAAAGCGCTTTAACGGTGATCAGCAAGCCCAAAACGCGCTTGAAAACACCGCCGTGTTGTCAACAGTGCGGGCAGATGGGTTCGATGCGATTTTCTTCCCCGGCGGTCACGGGCCGCTCTGGGATCTTTCGGAAGATGCCGACAGTATCAGGCTGATAGAAACCTTTGCATTAAGCGACCGCCCCATTGGCGCGGTCTGCCACGCACCGGCGGTATTCAAACATCCAAAGGGTCCGGACGGCAAGCCCTTCGTGTCTAGCAAGAAAGTGACCGGGTTTACAAACACTGAAGAGGAAGGAGTTGGCTTAACCAAGGTCGTCCCATTCCTCGTCGAGGACATGTTGAGTGCCAATGGCGGTCATTATCAAAAGGGTCCTGACTGGGCCTCTTTCGTTGTGACCGACGGCAAGCTCGTTACAGGTCAGAACCCGGCTTCGTCCGAAGAAGCAGCACGCAAATTGCTTGACCTGCTCTGAACTGGGCAGTTGGCGCGGCCATATTGCTGGTCTCATCGCGAAGCGATAATGGTGCAATGATTCCTTTCACAATGCGCGGAACAGGCAATGGCTTTTCTGACTTTTGGAATATATCCCGGAGCCAATCGCAGGCACCGATAAAATCCCGCATAAACATCGGTTTGGCGAAAATATTCCAGGTCATCAAAAATGCCGTAATATCGCATTTTGAACCACGCTTTGAACCAACATCGAAATTTAGGGTTTAACAACAATGGCCCGTATTGCTCACCTTTCTGACATTCATTTTGGCGCGCATGATCCGACTATCGTCGCAGCAACAGAGATTTGGCTTCAAGAGCGACAACCCGACCTTGTCATTATCAGCGGTGATCTGACTCAACGCGCAAAAGTGGACCAGTTTCGCGAGGCCTCTGATTATTTAGATCGACTGCGCGCCGCTGGCTTCTCCACCTTGGTGGTTCCTGGCAATCATGACGTCCCGCTGTACGATGTATTCAGGCGCTTTGCTGCGCCGCTTGACCGCTACAAGCGGTATATCGATGATAACCTGTGCCCCTGGTTTGAGAATGATGATGTTGCGGTCCTTGGAATTAACACCGCACGATCGCTCACGGTAAAAGATGGCCGGATCAATAACGACCAGATTGCCATGTTGCGCGAACGCTTTGCTGCTGTGCCGTCGGCCAAGACCCGCATATTGGTGACGCATCATCCGCTCTTCGCCATGCCAATTGGGGAAGGCGGAGAACTTAGCGAAGCGGTCGGTCGTCATCGCGACGCCATTGAGGCGGTGGCTGATGCAGGCGTTCACCTCGCTTTAGCTGGCCACTTTCATCGCACTTATGCGGAATCGGCGCTAAAGATGGTGGAGCGTGCTGGTTCCGTACTTGTGATGCAGGCGGGTACGGCAACTTCCACCCGGCTGCGCAATAACGAGCTACAAAGTTTCAACTGGATCCACGCTCATCGCAATGACGAGGTAGAATTACAGGTGATCGCTTGGGATGGCACAAGCTTCCACCGTGGCAGCCATGAACGGTTCATCCATGACGGAAGCCTTTGGACTTCGCAGTCTGTCGGCGAAGTGAAGGAAATATCTGAATGAGTGTTCCGGGCACAACATCTTCGTCGACGCGTGCGTTACCCAAGCAAGCGATCCTGATCGTCAACGCGATGAGCCGCAGTGGTGCCGAAGCGTTCGAGGAGGTACGCGACAAGCTTATTGCTGCGGGGATAGACCTCATCGAAGCCCATGCCATCGACGATCCCAACCAGATGGAACCAGCCGTTCGCAAAGCAATCGAGTCGGCACCGATGGTCATCATCGGCGGCGGCGATGGATCGCTGTCGTCCAACGTCGATTTCTTCGTCGGGCAAGATACCGTGTTTGCATTTGTGCCCCTTGGCACCGCCAACAGTTTTGCCGGGACACTTGGTATTCCCAAAGACATCGACAGCGCCATCGATGTAATTGCCAACGGGACACGCAAGTGGATCGATCTTGGCAAAATAGACGATGATTTTTTCGTCAACGCCGCTGCTATCGGCCTTTCTCCCATGATTGCCCAAACCGTGCCGCACAAGCTCAAGCGCTATCTTGGTATCGTCGGCTATATGATCTGGGCCTTGTGGTGCGCTTTCCGGTTCCGGCCGTTCAAGGTCATCATTCAAGATGAGGACGGGCGGAAAGAAAAGTTTTGGGCCACCGAGGTGCGGATCGCCAATGGCACCCATCATGGCGGTGTCGAGTTGATTGAGAGCCAGGAGATCGACAGTGGCGAAATCGTAATCCAGGCGGTGACCGGCAGGAGCATATGGGGACTTGCCTGGAGCTGGCTCGCGACGAGTCTTAAATTGCGTTCGCGGCACGGAACAACGCGCGAATTTCGCGGGACAAGCATATTGCTCGACACACGTCCGCATTTGAAAATCTCGATCGATGGCGAGGTCGCCGCAAAAACGCCAGTGACCGTCAGCGTGGCTCGCCATGTGATCGAGGTCGCAGTTCCGAATGATCGCCAATTTGAAATCAAGTAGGTGCTGACGACGACCCGATAACAGACGTATCTCTCCCTCGCGATTTAGCCGCCACACCAGATCGAATTGGTCGATTAGCAATAAAGTGCGGGTAATTGCTCACCTTAGCGCCCCACTTTCGCGGCAAAGGCAAAAGCGGCTGCAATCAGGCTGCACAGCGCCATTGCGGTGAACATGGCGGGGATGCCACCCAGACTGTCGAGCCAGCCGAGTGATGCAGAGGCAATTGTCCGCCCTAAATTGAGGATTGCCATGAATACCGCAAACTGCGTCGCAGCAACTGCAGGATTGCACAGCCGCATCGCGAGTGAACCCGTTGTGACACCTCTGAGAAAAGCCAGCGTCGTGAAAAGGAAAATCGCGCCAATCAAAATCGCTGGGTTGACCCAATAGTCCTGCAGCGCCACCATCGCCGCCGCACCGGCAGAGGCGAGAAGGGCGCTTGCGATGAATAGCCGCCGTGCGCCCCATTGGCTGGCGGCTGCACCAAAAAAGAGCACGCATGCAAGACCTGCAACCAGATTTGCCTGACCACCCCAACCGCTATAGACGGCCTTGTCCCAACCCAGAATGTTTGTGGCGAATAGCGGTGCCAGCCCTAAAAAAATTCCCCACGCAGCGGAAACCGCAAGCAGCGCCGGGACAAGGATCAGCGTCTGCCGGGTGAACATGGCCGCACATAAATTGCGGATGATTGGCCAAAACGCATCTAGATGGAGGTCTATATTGCGCTGGGAAGCCGAGCCCCTCGTCCACGGCAGCAGCCGTTCATCGGGCCGTTCGCGCACGATCAGCACGAGGACGAGGATGGCCGCAATGACCGCAGCAAGTGCCAGCGCCGCTGCAGGCAGTCCGTGGTAGGCAATCAGGTAGCCGCTGGCTGCCGCTCCGCTAGCAACGCCAATCGCCTGGCCGCCGAACATATATCCATTGACGCGTTCGATTTCGTCGGCGGGCAGGATATCGACTGCTAGCCCGTCGACTGCAACATCCTGAAAGGCCGAAGCCAGTCCCATGGCAAAAGCAAAAGCTGCGATCATACCGATCTGCTGCACCCCGGGGTTCGCATACGCCATCGTGACTAGCGCCGCGACCAGACCGAGCTGACCCACGATAATCCATGGTCGCCTGCGGCCCATCGCCAGAAAGGCATAGCGATCCATGATAAAACCGTAGGCCAGCTTGAACGTCCAGGGCAGGATGATCATTGCCAGCACGCCACCGATCGCGGCCGCCGACGCCCCGCTCTGGACAAGCCAGGCGGGCAATCCATAATCGATCAGCCCGAACGGTAAGCCTTGTGCAACATAAAGCAGGAACAGAACGCCAAACCGCAGATTGCGATGTTCGCTTAGCGCCAAGGATTGCGGTAAAGTTGGTGAAAGCGCCGCCGCTGTCATTGCGCGGAATCCATTAGGACAATATTCCAGTCATAGCGTTCGGCATCGCCCCGTTTGGCTACCGCAAGGTCTGCGCTGCGTCCTAGTTCCTGATACAGACCGTCCTTGCGGTTGCTTGCATCGTCATCGTAGAAATACATTTGCGTGATCAACCGGTGGCGTTTGCCTTGCACATCAAAATGGATGTGCGGCGTCCGCCTGCCAATCGGGGAATCATAAGCTGCGGGCTTGATCGTCGTTATCCGCCAATCGCCAGCCGCACCCGTTCGGATTGAAGCATAACCCTGAAAATCCGGGTCAATCGACATCGTCGCGACATCGTTTGCGTGGGCGTAGCGACCGAGCGAATTGCACTGCCAAATATCAAGCCGCGCACCGCTGACGGGTTTTCCGTATCGATCAAGCACTCGGCCCGTAACCTGAATGACGTTGCCGCTTGCGCGCTTTTGGTGGCCCTTAATCCACGTAAGGTCCGCATCTTCTTCGGCGAGACGGTCAACAGGAAAAAACGGGCCCATTGTCTGCGCAGGTGTTGGCAGAAGCTCGGCAGCAGCAGCCCCTGTTGATGCGGCAAGTGCGCCGAAAGCCAATACAGAGCCGCCAAAAGCGCGGCGGGTAAGCTGGTTTACGTGGTCAGTCATAAAAAAATCTTTCCTCGATGATTTGCCCGTCGCGGACGGTGAAAATTGCTATTTCGGTGAGTGGACGGGCAGTGCCGGTCGCGGGATCGGTGATCAGCATGTCAAGGAACAGCGCGAACTGGTCGCCAGTAATAAAGGGGCCGTCGATGCCGAGATCCTCGATGCGGGCCTCACCAAACCGGAACTGTGCTTTACCCCGTGCTGCGTCGATGCCGGATAAGTTCGCCGGGATGTCGACTGACAAATCGCATGGCTCAAAACTGGTTACTGCTTCCGCCCAGTAGCGGTTTCCTGCGGCCACAAACTGCCCCTGCCGCAGCATATACGTGTAATCGCGCGCAACATCTTGGACACTAACCATGGCTGCCTCCCGAACGGGCTGGAGCAAAAGAGAGCGGCAGGCGGCAACGCTGGGGACGCACCGCCTGCCATGATTCTGAAAGGGTCGCTTACTTCAGAATCAATTCCTGATATTCGGTAGAGCCCATAAGCTCTCGCATTGCTTGGCGCGTTCCGCTTGCAACGTCCTGTTTTCGATCATCGAGAGCCATCATGGCGTTGACCTTCTTGCTAAAGGCCTCCTGCTGAGCGGTTGTCTGATAGTCTTTATACTCGACGATAAGGACAAGATCAGGTTCGCCCTGCCGGGCATTGTTGACTGCCAGAACGTGGTAATCCAGCACGATGCCCTCAGCCTTGGCCATCTCCTGATTTTTCTTCCACGTGGTCGCCAGATAATCCATGTAGTTTTCGAACTGGCCGGGAAGAACGTCAATGCGGCTGGCATTCCAGACCGTGCCTGGTTTATAGCTGGATTCCTGGGCTATTACAGGTGTCGCCATCATCGTAATCGCTGCGCCGAGCAGTATTGATTTCATCATTGTCATTGTCTTCACTCCACCTAATTTGCCCCTCAGTATGAGGTGGCCTCCAAAAAAACTCTCTGCCGTCAGGCAACGGCCGCAGATGACAGTCTGGCTTTGCGCGCGCCGTAGCGGACGAGCATCAGATTTAAGGGGATTTCAAATAGCGCGTAGCCGAGGAAAAACAGCCCGCGGCCCAGCCCATATATGGTCGCGCCGAACTTCAAATCTTCGTTCATCGATGCCGCTGCAAAACTGACGTTGACGCGGTCCATGTAGGCAAAAAGATAAGCGACGAGGATCAACGGCAGTATCCGCCAAAACGCCTTTGACATCGCCGACCGGCCCTTAGCTTCGTTTGAGTTAATGCCTGCTTCATCGGTATCCCCACCGTCGCAGACACAGCAATCCCGCTTGCAGAACCGGGGTTCCCGGTTCGTCCTTTAGCTTGAAATGTCTGCGATCCCTTTGATGGGATAATGCCGTTCCGTTACGTCAACCGTCAACCCGCCGTATCGTCAATAAAACGTCAAACCGACGTCAATAATGACCGTGCGAGGCTACCGAAAGTTATAGATTGTTCGGTGGTGGCAGCAAATCGGGCCAGCCATATTTGTCCCATGCGGCCGCCATGCCGATGCGTTGAGCGAAGGGGATGAATTCAGGATGCTGCCTGATTTGCCGGATCGGGTCGATATCGGCCCAGAAGGGAACCAGCGCCATCAAATTGGATGGGGTGATGCTTTCGCCAAGCGTTTTGAAAACCAGTTCTGCATTGCCAGTAAAGACTGCCGGACCGCTGATCGCGAGGTCGGATTTGTCATGCAGAACCGCGTAAAGCATTTCGAGCACCTGCCAGTAAATCTGGCGATCCTCCGCCTTACCGCCACAAATCCCCTTAGCGGCGAGCAGCCAATAGGCATCCATGGCTTCCGGGGTCTGGATTCCGATACCGACCGGAGGCAGGATGATGCCGTTCATCATCTGCTGGGTGACCAAATATTGCTCGATAGCCAGATCGTGTTTTCCAAGCGCGGCCGATGTTACGCCCAACGAAATGGAAGGCATCCCGAGATCCACCATACGCTGGGCGGACACTGTCGCCGCGTCAAGATCGCCCGTGCAGAATTGTATCCCCCAGAGCAGCGAATATTTTCTGCCGTCGACGGGGTCTTGGTCAATGGCCGCTTTAATATAGGGAGCCGCATCCTTCGTTCGCCCGATAAAGATCAGAAAATATCCCAATCGCATCGCCACCGCCGGATCATTGGGTTCTAGGCTATACGCCTGATAGCCATAATCGAGCGCTCCGACAAAATTGTTGCGGGTCAGTTCATACACACCCAGCAGCGAATAGGGGTAGGCCAGTTTCGGCGAAAGCGCGATGGCCCGGTGAGCGCACTCCGCCATTCGCGCAGCAGCCGCGTTCCGGTCCATGCATTGCGTATAGACCGCAACAAGCTGATGCGCTTCGGCCAAAGCAACCCAGCATTCGGCGAAGTCAGGGTCAAGCCCGACTGCCTCTTCAAACAAGGTGACCGCTGTATCTAGGACGCCCTCCCCAAACAGCCGGGCACACAAAGCGCGCCCCTGAAGAAAGAGGTCATACGCCTGTTTGTTTTCCGTCATTCCCTGAAATTTCGGGGGTTGCATAATAATGCCAAGCGCAGTGCCTATGGCTGCAGTGATAGCCTGCCCGACATTTTCCTGAAGCGCAAAGACATCATCCAGCGAACCGTCAAACCGCGCTCCCCATAACTCGAAGCCAGTTTCACCTGCAATCAAATGCGCATGAATGCGAACGCGGTCGCCTTGTCTCTGAACCGATCCTTCAATTAGATGCGATACGCCCAACTCCGCCGCAATCTGTGCCGACGACAATTCACTATTCCGAAAGTGGAACGACGACGTCCGGCCAGCGACCAGCAATTGCGGTACTTGCCCCAACGTGGTGATCAGTTCGTCGACCATGCCGTCGGCAAAATAATCATGCCCGTCGTGGATATTGAGCGACTGAAAGGGCAATACCGCAATACGCGTCCTGCCGCTGACGCTGTCTGTCAAATCGCCTCGCCCTGTAGACGGATTTCGCCCGGTCCAGGCTTTTAACAGCTTTGCATGTCGGGCGGTATCACCGTCAGTCTCCAGCATCGCTAACGCATCAATAACGGCAGCGTGCAAGCGACGTTCTGCCTCCAAGCGATGTTTGACGAGCCAAGTATTGAATGCCTCGCCAAAGTCCATTTGGTCGAGAAGCGGCTTTGTACCGACAAATGATAACTGCCGTACCACAGCGGAATATTCCCGCTGCCTCAAGCCATTTTCTAACGTTTCAAAATCAGTTTGAATGACGGACGTGTTGATGCTTATTCTACCACGTGTAACTTCCAAAATATTGCATTCCGCAGCCGCTAGTAATTTGCCCAAATCAAGTAAACACTGCCGCAGGCTGGCTTTAGCATGTGCCTCAAACCTTCCGGGCCACAACAACTTGCTCAGATAATCGCGGTCAATAGAATTTTCGTGTGCGAGGCACAGCATCGCTAGCAACGCCCTTGCCCGGCGGTTCGAAATAGCGATTTCGGTACCGTCTATTGTCGTTAGGCGAAATTCACCAAACAGCATGGCACTGGCAACAATCTGCCTCGGCTGATCGGTCTCTTGCCGCTCCGTCTGCCCCATCCCCGGCTGCCCCCGAACCATATTCTTGTAACATAATGCAAACTGGCTGGCGAGCAAATGATAATTGGGTGGAAATAAGCGCCAACTGTGGAGCTGC
>JANPAM010000339.1:0-4481 GCA_031429915.1 Sphingomonadales bacterium
GCTTGAACCGTTTACCAAGCCAGCCAATTATGACGATTTCCGAGCCTTTTCGCCTACCGGGCAGGTGCCGGTACTCATCGACGGCGAGCGAACGATCTGGGACTCGCTCGGTATCGCACTTTACTTGGCCGACCGGCATCAAGGCGTTTGGCCAGTCGTCGAGGCTGCACGGGCTTGGGCGCAGTGTGCGGTTACCGAAATGCACGGCGGCTTTTCGGCGCTTCGGGGTGATTGCACGATGAATGTCGGTGTGCGGGTGAAGCCCAAACCGATGTCGGATGCCTTGAAGCGCGATGTTGCGCGCATCGCCGAACTATGGACGCAAGGGATGGACAGCTTCGGCGGGCCGTTTCTGGCAGGACCAAACTTTACCGCCGTCGATGCGTTCTTCGCGCCGGTTGCATTTCGCGTCCGGACTTATGGCCTAGATGTCGGGCGAGCGGGACAGGCGTGGGTCGATCACATGCTCATGCTGCCGCCGATGCTGGCATGGGAGAAGGACGCACTGACCGAAGATTGGCGCGAAGTCGGGCATGAGAGAGAATTGCGTGCGTGCGGTGAAGTGATCGCCGATTACCGCCAGACATAAAAAAGGCCGCCAAAGCGGCGACCTTTTTCATTGGTGATCAAGCAAGTTCAGACTTTATCGCCGAAAGCGCCTTTGACTTTGCCTTTTAGGTTTTGAGCTTCGCCTTTGCGTTCCTGCGCAACGCCTTCATTTTCCAGATGCGGGCTGTCGGTAGCTTTGCCCGCGGCCTGTTTGACGTTGCCTGCGATTTCGTTGCCAATACCTTTGGCTTTGTCTGTTAATTCGCCCATTACACAATCCTCTCTGCGTAATTCGGCCTCGCGGGAATTGCGGGCCGTTACAGTGAATTAATTATCAGCGGGCTTGTTGGTTCCGCAGTTGCTCACGTCCTGCCGGTGGAAAGCAACGCTTGAGCAAACGCGGAACCGCCGTCGGAGGAAAAGCGCAGGAACAACGATGGCTCGATCAGTTCGAGCTCCATCAGGCGGAAATCGCCGTTTCCATCGCGGAGCATATCGACTCGGGCATAAGTGAGTGTGCCAGTCCCCGTAATGACGGCGCTCGCTTGCAAGGCGGCTTGCGCCAGTTTTATTGCAGCGTCGGGCGCCTCTATGGCTTCTTCATAGCCGCCAAACTGGTCCTGCACGCGGAAGTCTCCGGCGGCGGGGCGTTTGATGATCGAATGGCTGAGCGTTCCGCCGAAGTAGAAGAGCGAATATTCGCCTTCTGCCGCGATGCTTGGCAGGAACGGCTGGATCATCATTCGCTTGCCTGCGACCGAAGCTGGCAGCAAGTCGTCTTTAGCAAGGCGGAACGTGCCGTCGGCTCCGCCCGAGATCGGCGGCTTAACAACTAACGTCTCACTCCCAAAAGCAGCTCGCGCATCGGCAAGTGCGGCTTCGTCCAACAAATCGGTCATCCGCGTTGGCACTGTCGCGATGCCCGCAGTGTCGAGCTCGGCCAGATAGCCTTTGTCGCTATTCCAGCGAAGCACGCTGACGGGATTACTGACGGGCAAACCCTGTGTCTCCATCCGGTCGAGCAAGGCAAACCACGTCGCACAGTCGCGCGGATAGCCCCACGCCAACAACGGCGTGATTAGGTGAAACTCACTCAAATCGTCGGCCTTGGTCCAGTCGACAAATGCCGTGTCAGCACCAAAAAGCCGGATATAGTCGGCCTTTATATGCGACCAATCCTCTTCATATTCGGGAACGGGGCTCAGGATGGCAAGGCGCATCAGGCTCATTCGCCAGCCATTTTCAATAACTCTTTCCACTCGGCAGCACTCACCGGTGCAACCGACAGCCGCGACTGGCGAACCAGTTGCATGTCGGCAAGTTTGGGGTTGGCCTTGATCGCTTTCAGCGTAACCGGGTTGGCAATCTTGCGAACAGGTTTTACCTTGACCGCAACAAACCGCGCCTTTTCGTCAGTCGGGTCAATGAAATGCTCGTGGCTGATGGTCATGATGCCGACCACCTCAAGCCCGATATTGCTGTGGTAGAAAAATGCCTCGTCGCCGACCTTCATCGCTTTAAGGTTGATCGCGGCGGTGTGGTTGCGAACGCCATCCCACATGCCTTCCTTCTTTTCGACCAGATCGTCCCAGCTATAGGCATCGGGTTCGGACTTCATCAGCCAATATTGTTTCGCCACCGCTTGCTCCTTTTCACTGGCAACGCTCTAGGGCAGGCACTATCTGGATGTCCATGACACAGATGCCCGTTATTTCGCTCGACACCACCAATGCCGATGCGCTCGGCCAGCAACTCGGCGATTCGTTTAAAACTTATGGCTTTGCCACCGTCGTCGATCACGGCCTTGACCCAGCTTTGGTGGCCAAAGCCTGGGCGCTAACCAAGGAACTGTTTGATCAGCCTGAGGCACAGAAGCGCAAAGGCTTCGACAAGGCATTTGCCGGGCAGCGCGGTTACACGCCGTTCAAGACCGAGATTGCCAAGGGTGCGGATCATCACGACTTGAAGGAATTCTGGCATGTCGGCCGCGATGTCGCTGCCGATAGTCCGTTGGCTGGTTCGATGCTCCCCAATATCTGGCCCGAGGTGCGGGAATTTAAGGAGACGTTCCAATCGTTGTTTGCCGAAATGGACAAGGTAGGTGCGCGCATCCTTTCTTCTATTGCGCTGTATCTCGGTTTGCCCGCGAACTGGTTTGATTCGCCAATCGAGGACGGTAACTCAATCCTGCGGCTGCTGCATTATCCGCCGATTGCGGGCGATGCCGAAGGCTGTATTCGAGCAGGCGCGCATGAGGACATTAATTTAATCACGCTATTGCTGGGTGCCGAAGAGGCGGGCCTCGAGATTCTCCGACCCGATGGCAGCTGGATGAGCGTTGCCCCTCCTGCTGGCGGGATTGCGGTCAATGTCGGCGATATGTTGCAGCGGTTGACCAACCATGTGCTGCCGTCCACTACCCACCGAGTCGTCAATCCGATGGGCGAGCGGTCGAAATTCAGCCGCTATTCGATGCCGTTCTTCCTGCACCTGCGTTCGGACTTCCCGATCGCGACATTGCCGGGTTGTGTGAGCGCAGAAAACCCGAATCGCTATGCCGAACCGATTCTCGCCGACGATTATCTGCGCGAGCGGTTGATCGAGATTGGCTTGCTCAAAGCGTAACCGGCTCGGGCGCTTTGCGTTTGATGACGAGATTCACGACCTCTATAAATGTCTGTCGTGCGCCGAACCATAGCATCAAGGCGTAAGCCGTTCCACCAATCGCTGTAAGGCTGCTAAGTTGGATGAGCGCAGGAACATCGGGCCACAGCCGCGTCAACAGCAGGCGGTCTGCGCCCCATACTAATGCAGTCATCATTATCGCCGCACCAAGGCCGGGCAATATCGATCCTGCCAAGCCGGTTAGGGTAAACCCGACATGCGGCCGCGCCTGATGAACGGTGAAGGCCAGCAGTATCGGGAATGCAGCAAGCCAGCCCCAGGCTAACCCGATCACTCCGTATTGAACCGCAAACAGATAGACGACTGGCATAAGCACTGCGCCAAAGATGGAATTGTACAATACCACCTTCGGCATTCCGAGCGCATTCAGTGCGGGGGCAAACAGTATGTGGAGCGTCATCAAGGGCATCGCGAGCGCAAGGATCGCTATCAACGGTGCCGCGTCTGTCCATTTCGGGCCCATGACCACATCGACCAAAGGCTGGGCGGTTACCGCCATTCCTAAATACAGCGGGCAGGATATCAGCATGATGAGGCGAACTGCCTTGAGAAAGCCCGATGACAAGGCCGCACGGTCGTTCTGCAGGCGCGCATATGCCGGGAACGCGACCTCGTTCAGAGGGGGCACAAATTTGGCGGCAAATATCTGTGTCAGGAACAATGCCTCGGCATAAAGCCCCATTTGATGGTGGTCGAATGCCCGACCGGCGATAACGATATCGCTCTGGCTTTGGATGAGCCAGAAGGCGTGCGAAGCCAGCATCAAGGTACCGAAGCTGAAAATGCTCCCAGCACCTTTGAAGTTGAAGCTGGGGCGCATCCAGAATTTTGTGGCTATCATCAAGGCGATGGCCCGGGTCCAGAAGATTGCGATGGGCGCTACTACCAATGTCCAGACGCCATAATCGCCGAGAGCCATGCCAAGCGAGACCGCAGCACCGACAATGGCAGAAGTAATATTGACGATAGCTGGCTTCTTGAAGTCGAGATTTCGGGTTAACATCGCTTCGGGGAGAATCAGGAATGGCGTCGATAGATAGATCAACGACTGCCAGCGAAGCATGTCGGCGATGACTGGCTCGTTATAATAAGCAGCCGCCAGCGGGGCGACGATGAACAGCTGGATAGCTGCAAGTGCGCCATTCAGTAGAAGCAGCATCCCGAAAGCTTGCCGAATCCGAATCGGTTCGACCTTTTCCGACTGAATCAGCGCGGAAACGAAGCCATAACCATTGAGGAAGTTCAAG
>JANPAM010000340.1:0-2385 GCA_031429915.1 Sphingomonadales bacterium
GAACGGCCCCGGCGACCCCGCCGCGACGGGCGAATATGCGGTGCCGGTAATCAAACAATGGCTAGAAACCAAAAAGCCTTTGTTCGGCATTTGCCTCGGGCACCAGATGCTCGGCCTTGCGGTCGGCGCGAAGACTGAGAAGATGCACCAGGGTCACCGCGGCGCGAACCATCCGGTGAAGCGGATTTCCGACGGCGCGGTCGAGATTACCAGCATGAACCACGGTTTTGCGGTCGACGCGGCGACTTTGCCCGCCAACGCGAAGGCAACGCACACGAGCCTGTTCGATGGCAGCAATTGCGGCTTCGAACTCGCTGACCAGCCAGCGTTCAGCGTGCAATATAACCCCGAAGCCTCACCCGGCCCGCAGGACAGCCATAATCTGATCGCAAAATTAGTGGGGATGATGGGGTGAAGTTACCAGAGGCAACTACTTCAATTCTGCTTTGCGTTCTTAGTCTTATGCTTGGCGGTACAGCGGGCTTTTATTTCGGCGTCCATAAAGAGCCGTCGATGGAGTTGCGCATGAAAGGACAGCAAAATGAACTGGGTCAAGCCGATTTGCCATTCAACGAACTGGAATGGACTTCACCCTCGAGGTTGGCTTTCGAGTGCGGAATAAATAAGTTGAAAATCGACCAAGGTACGGAAGGCTACGAGGCGGCCACAATTGCGATCACTCTCGAAAACATGGATTTGTTGGCTTGTGTTCTTGAAACTTCAGAGAGAAATTTCACACACCCTGTATCTTTCTCAGTTCAACCGTTGGGTGGTAGATAATGCCCAAACGCACTGACATCTCTTCCATCCTCATCATCGGCGCTGGTCCCATAATCATCGGGCCACGTTGCGAGTTCGATTGTTCGGGAACTCAGGCGGTCAGGCCTCCCAAGGGTTTATCAGCTTCACCCCGGTCCACTCAAAATCCTTCACATTGCGCGTTGCAATTGGGCAATCGTGGGCAATTGCCTGGGCTGCAAGCAAAGCATCGAGCATTTTTTTGTCTTGGGGCTTCGAGATTAACAATTTTCCAAGCGCATAGGCGGCGGGACGGTCAAAAAACAACGTGCGCGAAGCCTGTCCCTTCTCAATTGTTGCCAACCAGTCTTCGATTTCGTTCCGCTTATCGGCGGCATCGGGGTTCTCGATCCCTGCGCGGATTTCCGCAATCACAATCGTCGATAGCCAAAGCTGATTTTTGTTGTCAGCAATCCAGCGGACGACTTTGCGTGAGCCGTTCGGCTTCGACGTCTCGCTCCATACATTTGTATCGACCAGAATCACAGTTTCGGCGGGACGTAATTCTCAGGTGTACGCTTGGGAATGAATTCTTCAATCCCATTCTCCAACCCAATTTTCTTGCCGAGTTCGACAAGTTCGGCAACCCAGTTGCCATCGTCAGCAGGTGTAGCTTTGGTAGCCTTCTCGGCATAGGTCTGCTCGACCAAAGCAGCCACTTCGTCGGCGACACTCCGACCGTTCGCGGCTGCCTCCGCTTGGAGCGCCTCGGCAACATCTTGCCGTTCGATTTCAAAACTGATGCGTTCCATCATACTAACTCCAAAACCTCTTTATCTCGCTCGTCACACAACATCTACGCAAAATCGGATTGCCGCTTTTCGGGAGAGAACGCTTCGGTCATAATGAAACGCAATTCATCATCGACCGTCCATCCACGCAAAGCGGCTCGTCGTTCGATCTCGGCGATAATCTCGTCTGGCACGTCGTTTACAACTAGGTCGCCATTTTCATCAAAATCATTGTCCACACGGCATCTCCATGTCGGAAACCTAATCGAACTGGCCGCTTAATCCAATGCCCAAAAGAACTGACATCTCCTCCATCCTCATCATCGGCGCTGGCCCTATCATCATCGGGCAGGCGTGCGAGTTTGATTATTCGGGGACTCAGGCGTGTAAGGCGTTGCGCGAAGAGGGCTATCGAATCATCCTCGTCAATTCGAACCCTGCGACGATCATGACCGATCCGGATATGGCCGATGCCACCTATGTCGAGCCGATCACGCCGGAAATCGTTGCCAAGATCATCGAAAAAGAGCGCCCCGACGCGGTGTTGCCGACGATGGGCGGGCAGACCGCGCTGAATGTCGCGCTCGCGCTGTTCAACGACGGCACGCTGGCGAAATATGGCGTCGAGATGATCGGTGCCGATGCCGAGGCCATCGACAAGGCCGAGGACCGGATCAAATTCCGCGATGCGATGACCAAGATCGGGCTGGAGTCGGCGCGCTCGGGGATTGCGCATTCGATGGACGAGGCGCTCAGCGTGCTCGAACGCACCGGATTGCCGTCGATCATCCGCCCCAGCTTCACCATGGGCGGCACCGGCGGCGGGATTGCCTATAATCGCGACGAGTTCATGGCC
>JANPAM010000341.1:0-2520 GCA_031429915.1 Sphingomonadales bacterium
GCCGCCAGCGAAGCCGCCAGCCGCGCCGCCAAGTCAGTCGGCGTTTCCTTCTGCGCCGCCTTGGCAAGACCACCAGCCAGTTTCTTGAGGTCGATTTTGCCGGTTAGCAAATCCACCAGACTTCGCGGGTTCTTCAATCGCGCCAAATAGCGCGCTCGAACAGCGGCAGCGCTCGGCGGAGTTGGCGCATCGGATTCGCTAGCAGTCGCTTCGATCACCCACGGGTTCGCGAGCACCAGCGAGTCCATACCGCCATGATAAAACGCCAGCGCTGTTGCAGCGTCGCAGTTGCCAAATGCCGCCACTCGGTTGATGTGTGGCGCTTCGGTGCGGAACGCGGCTACCGCTGCGGCAATGTCCTCGGCGCTGCAATCAAAGCCGCGATTTGCGCCTTCGCTATCACCTACGCCGCGCCGGTCATAACGGAACACCGGATAGCCCAAAGCGGCGAAGTGTTGCGCCATTGCGGCCTGCCCGGCATAGGCGCCGCTCCGGATTTCATTGCCACCACTGACGATCAGCAGTCCGGCTTTGCCCTCGGCGTCGTCAAGTGTGCCAACCAACCTGTCGCCGCCACATTCAAAGTCACTCATCCGCCGCATGATGCGCTCCAGCGGTCTAGTTCGGCGGCCAGTGCAACCGACATATGGGCGTCTTCCTGAGGTTCGGCGCGCAGCCATAAGGGCTTTCCGCGAAGCTGGCCCGGACCATCGCCTAGCGTCATTTCAAACGCTGCTTCGCCCGGCACAGCAACATCCAGTCCGGCAAGCATATCGGCGCCGAGGAGATAGCCCGAGAGCTCGATGGGACCGGATTGCGCGTCGGTCATCAGGCTATCGACCGTGGTCAAGTGCCCCGCTTCTTTATCCGAAGCAATTCGAGTTCGAAGCATCGTTTTGAGGAGCGATGCGCCTTTGACCGGGGCCAGCCGCCACTGCGGCAAGGCGATGTCACTTGCAACCAAGGCACCACCGCGAATGCTGGCAACGTGTGTGGCACCGAAGCTCTCGGCAGCCGCAGTCATCGCCTGATTCCAGCTTTCGATGGTCTGCTCAGGGACAGGCGCAAGGCTCTCGTTGCAACCCGGAAGGTCGGGCAGAAAAGTCATGACACCGCGCTCTGCAAGTCCACGCATTGCGCCAACCAGCACCGCGCGCACCCGGTTCATCTCGTCGAACAACGGCGGCACGATGAGGATGACCCGGTCAGCCTGCGCTTCGCCAAAGCTCAGACAAGCTTCGTCAAACCCCTTAAAACGGTAACTCAAATGCCGTGGCGCTAAACTCACCCGAGCGCCTTCGCCTTGGCAAAGGCAACCAGATTTCCGAAGGTCGCGAACAGTTCACCATCGACATCATCGTCGTCGATCATGATATCCAAGCGGTCTTCCATTTCGGTGAGCAACCCGGCGACCGCCATGGAATCGAGTTCGGGCAGTGCACCGAACAGTTCGGTGTCGTTGTCCATTGCGGCAACCTGATCGGCGGAAAGCCCGAGCATATCGCGCAATATTTCGCGGATGGTATTTTCAATTTTATCAGACATTATTCTCTTTCACAAAATCCGTTCGTATCGAGCCCATCGACTGCCTGCCAAGGCAGGCGCTCTGGACAGGCCAAGGTCGAGATACCGTGAGGTGGTGCTCGACCGATGGGTGTCTCGACTGCGCTCGACACGAACGGGTAAGGGTTGCTGTTTCAAGCCGCTTTACGGCGCATCTGCCTTAGATGCACCCGCGCAATCAAGGGCCAATTGGCGACGTGGTTCGGCCAGAACATATCGAGCCGGTACCGCGGGCGTACCGCCTCCATCCATTCGCGTTTATACCCGTCGCTGCCGGTGCCGAAGTCGATCTCTTCCACACGGTCGATGTCGATCACGTGCTGAAACAATGCAGCGGAGAGCAACGTGCCCGGAGACGCCGACAAATGCCGTTCGTCATGCGCGAGTTTGTGGATCAACGCGACGCCGTTCTCGACGGTCCAGTATTGCGCTGCAACCGGCTGGCCGTCGATATAGGCAAGCCCCAACCGCAAGGCACCAGCCTCCGATTCCTGTTCGGCAATCAGGCGGAGGAAGTCAGGACTGCCCTCATGCGGTTTCCAGCTGCGCGCGTAGACCTTCTCGTAATCGGCCCAGCTGCTTTCCGAAAAGGCGGTTTCGACCCGCGTCGAGACGATGCCCTTTTTACCCTTGCGCTTGACCGTGCTTTTCAACTGACCGGGGCGGGTTTCCCAATATTGGTCGAACGACCGGCCGCCCAGCTTCAGATAATGACATTCGTCGCACTGAGTCTGTTCAACCACCCATCCGGCCTGTTCAAACGCAGTCGCAAGATTGCTCGCCGAGTCATCCTCATCGGGCAGCGGCGACAGCGTCAACCGCCGACCGTGGTCGCGCGCGGTCAATGCCAGTTGGCGAAGCAACGACATCCGCGTCACCTCGTCATAGCTTCCGCCAAAAATCGGACGCCACGTGAAATTATACCAACTGGCCAGCGCACCATATTGCCCGCCCGAC
>JANPAM010000342.1:0-2477 GCA_031429915.1 Sphingomonadales bacterium
CAAAGCTGACCGGCGCCAACATTTATCTGAAGTTCGAGAACCTCCAGTTCACTGCGGCCTACAAGGAACGCGGTGCATTGAACGCGTTGCTGCTGTTGACCGACGAGCAACGCGCCAAGGGAGTAATCGCGGCATCGGCTGGAAACCACGCGCAGGGGCTTAGCTATCACGCAACGCGGCTCGGTGTCCCGGCGACGATTGTCATGCCGGTGACCACGCCGACCGTGAAGGTCATGCAGACAGAGAGTGTTGGCGGGAATGTCGTTCTGCATGGCGAGAATTTTGATGACGCGTATAAACATGCGCGGTTGCTCGAGGCCGAGCGCGGCTTAACCTTTGTTCACCCATTCGACGACCCGAATGTCGCCGCAGGGCAGGGCACGGTCGCGCTTGAGATGCTTGAGAGCATCCCGTCACTCGATATGCTGGTGGTGCCAATCGGTGGCGGCGGGTTGCTATCGGGCATGGGAACAGCGGCGCGGGCACTCAAGCCCGATATCGGGTTGGTCGGGGTTCAGGCCGAACTTTACCCGTCGATGTATGCGCTGCTGAACAACAAGCAGATGCCGTGCGAAGGCGATACGCTGGCCGAGGGAATTGCGGTTCAGGTGCCGGGTGCGTTCACGTCAGAGGTTATTCGCGGGCTGGTTGACGAAATCGTTCTGGTTAGCGAGGCGCAACTCGAAACCGCAGTTAGTCTGCTTTTGCAAATCGAAAAGACCGTCGTTGAAGGGGCCGGCGCTGCGGGCCTTGCCGCCGTCATGGCTAATCCCAAGTTGTTTGCGGGCAAAAATGTCGGTATTGTCCTGTGCGGCGGAAATATCGACACCAGATTACTCGCCAACGTGCTGCTTCGTGATCTTGCGCGGTCGGGGCGCTTGGCCCGATTACGGATAACCTTGCAAGACCGTCCGGGCGCGCTGTTCAAGGTCATGCGGCTGTTTGATGCGCACAATATCAACATCATAGAAATCTATCACCAGCGGATTTTCACCACGCTTCCAGCTAAAGGCCTGATCACCGACATCGAATGTGAAGCGCGTGACTCGGCGCAGTTGCAGGGGCTAGTCGATGCACTGCGAGACGCTGGATATGTCGTCGAGCAGGTGGAACTAAACTGACAATTCCGAATTCATGGTAAATGCTCTTTTCAGCGTGACTCGCACGGTGCATAGTCCTTGCTCGAAACAACAATAATTCTGCGGGACGGAAATTTAATGAGCGCACCAGTCCGGTTTCCAAGGTTCTTTGTAACGAACCCCGGCCCGTGCCCTTATTTGCCGGGAAAGACCGAGCGCAAGGTTTTTACCGAACTTAATGGCCCGCACGCCGATGAGTTGAACGACGCGCTTGGCCGCATAGGATTTCGCCGAAGCCAGAATGTCGCATACCGGCCCAGCTGCATCGACTGCAAATCCTGCGTTTCGGTTCGGGTGCTGACCAAGGAATTCGAGCCCAACGCAACACAGCGCCGGATTTTGAAACGCAACGCAGATCTTCAGGTCAGCGCCTGCCGCCCTTGGTCAACTTCCGAACAATATGATCTGATGCGGCGGTATCTGTCGCAACGCCACCCCGTCGGCGGAATGACGACGATGGATGACATGGATTATGCCGACATGGTCGAACAATCCCCCGTTAGAAGCAATGTCGTTGAATACCGCACGCCTGGTCGTTTCGGTCGGCTGGGCGAACTGGTCGGCGCATGCCTGACCGACCAGCAGGCCGACGGGCTGTCGATGATTTACAGCTTTTACGATTCGGAGGCCGAAGGGCGACCGGGTCTGGGCAATTTCATCATTCTTGACCACATCATGCGCGCGCGAGCGGCGGGGTTGGATTATGTTTATCTCGGCTACTGGGTCGAGGGCGCGGCGCGGATGCAATATAAGGTCCGCTACCGCCCGATGGAACGGCTTGGGCCCGACGGCTGGGAACGGTTCGATCCTGCCGATACTCTCGCCACTGTCTGAAGGCCGTGTCGCGGTTGATCCTGTTCAACAAACCCTTCGGGGTGCTGCCGCAATTTACCGATAAAGGGACTGAAGGTTCCGCAAGGCCGACGCTGTCGGATTATATCGATGTGCCGAGTGTGTATCCGGCAGGGCGGCTCGATATGGATAGCGAGGGGCTTATGCTGCTGACCGACGACGGTCAGTTGCAGGCGCGGATATCGGACCCGAAGTTCAAGATGCCGAAGACCTATCTCGTGCAGGTCGAGGGGGAGGTTGGCGAGGAGGCGCTGACGGCGTTGCAGGATGGGGTGCGGTTGAAGGATGGCATGACCTTGCCAGCCGAAGCCGAACGGATCGAAGACCCGGAACTGTGGCCCCGCGACCCTCCTATAAGGGTGCGACTGAGCATCCCCGATAGCTGGATCAAACTAACCATCCGCGAAGGCCGCAACCGTCAGGTGCGGAGAATGACGGCAGCGGTCGGACATCCGACATTGAGGCTGGTGCGGTGGTCGGTTGGGG
>JANPAM010000343.1:0-13552 GCA_031429915.1 Sphingomonadales bacterium
TCGCCCATGAACTTGGTGTCCTGCATCCCGAAATCGGTACAGTTATGTTCGACATACATATCGAGTTCTTCGAAACTGCCTTCGTCGAGCAGGATATCGAGCCGCTCGCGAGCGGTCAGGCGACCCTTGGCATGTTGCGCATCGATCCGCTTCTGCCCGCCACCCATCCGCGCCGCTGCACGCCGTTTTTCAAGTTCCGCAACATTCGCTGACATGGCATCCCCGTGTATTTTGTTACTGAAAGCCTTGGCACCCCGTTTACGCAAATGCAAATATCGTATGGCCGATTTTCGCTGCCAAAACGCGAGCAGGCCGGTATAGGGCGGCGATGTCAGAGCGATATCCGATGAAGGTGGCAGCACTTTACCGTTTTGCGACGTTCGAAGCGCCTGAATTGCTTCAGCCGCAAGTTGCTGACTGGTGCAAAGAGCATGAGTTGAAAGGGACCATATTGCTTGCCCATGAAGGCATCAACGGAACGGTGGCCGGACCGCCCGATGGTATCGACGCGGTGGTCGCGTTGCTCAAATCCCTGCCCGGTTGTGCTGAGCTAGACGTCAAATATTCACACGCCGATGAAATGCCGTTTTACCGCATGAAAGTGCGTGTGAAGAAGGAAATCGTTACGATGGGCATCGAGGGCATCGACCCGAAGCGCGAGGTTGGCACCTACGTCCAGCCCGAGGATTGGAACGCGCTGATTAGCGATCCTGACACCGTCCTGATCGACACGCGCAATGATTATGAAGTGGCAATCGGCACGTTTGAAGGTGCGGTTGATCCCCGCACAAAATCTTTCAGTGAATTTCCCGAATGGTTCCGCGAACACCGTGAAGAGTTGGCCGCAGGCAAAACAAAATTCGCGATGTTTTGCACCGGAGGCATTCGGTGCGAAAAGTCGACTGCGTTTTTGAAAGCCGAGGGCATCGACGACGTCTATCATCTCGAAGGCGGGATATTGCGCTATCTGGAAAATGTGCCCGAGGCCGAGAGCAAATGGCAGGGCGAGTGTTTCGTATTCGACGAACGCGTTTCGGTGAAGCACGGGCTTGAGCTCGGCGAAATGGAATTATGCCACGCGTGCAGACGTCCGATTTCGCAGGATGACATGAAGTCGGAGCATTTCATCGAGGGCGTGTCATGCCCAGCCTGCTATGCCGAACGAAGCGACGACGACCGCGCCCGTTTTGCCGAGCGGCAGAAGCAGATCGGTTTGGCGAAAAAGCGCGGAAAGCAGCATGTCGGCGTCAATCCGCGCTATGAGACATAACCGCCCTCTACCGTTCGTGTCGAGCGAAGACGAGACACCCATCGGTCATGCACTCGTTATAGGCCTCTCGTCTCCGATCGAGGCGAACGGAGTTCGCTGGGGAGAATGACAATCCTTCCCGTCCTCTACAGCTTTCGCCGGTGCCCGTATGCCATGCGCGCACGGATGGCGATTGCGGCTAGCGGGTTGACGGTCGAACTGCGTGAGGTCGTGTTGCGAGATAAGCCACCCGAACTGACCGAAGCATCGGCCAAAGCAACCGTCCCGGTTTTGCTGCTGCCGGATGGTTCAGTCATCGATGAGAGCTTGGATATCATGCGCTGGGCGCTCGGTCGAAATGACCCGGAGGGCTGGCTAGGCGGTTACGAACTTGAGTTGATCCAGCAGAACGATGGCCCGTTTAAAGCGGCGCTCGACCGTTACAAATATCCAAATCGGTATGGACTGGAAGGCAGCGCCATAGCCCGCGCGGAAGGCTTGGCTATATTGACTGGGTTGGATGAACGGCTGCGAAGCCGCGCGTTTCTTGCAGGCAACAGTATCTCGCTAACCGATGCCGCGATTTTTCCGTTCATTCGTCAATTTGCAGCAACCGACCCTGATTGGTTCGGTACGCAGCAGTTGCCTAATTTGCACCGTTGGCTGGGTCGTTTACTGCAATCAGATTTGTTCGCCAGCATCATGCACCGCTATCCGCAGTGGAAATTCGGCGACCCGCCGACGCACTTCCCCTGACTATTTCATCAATACCAGCTCTTCGGCCATGCTCGGGTGAAGCGCGACAGTATCGTCGAAATCCTGTTTGGTCAGCCCTGCCTTCACCGCGATTGCAGCCGCTTGCATGATTTCGCCGCTGTCAGGCCCGATGAGATGAAGGCCCACAACCTTTTCGTTCGGCCCTGCCACGACCATCTTATACAGCGCCCGTTCGTTGCGGTCGGCGAGCACGTTTTTCATCGCCCGAAAATCGCTTTTGTAGATTTTGACATCGGCAAATTTCGCACGGGCTTCTGTCTCGGTCATCCCGACGCTGCCAATAGGCGGATTGCTGAACACCGCCGTTGGTATGCAGTCATAATTGACGGTGCGCGGGTTGTTGCCAAACACGCTATCGGCAAAGGCATGGCCTTCACGGATCGCAATGGGGGTAAGCTGAACGCGATTGGTGACATCGCCGACGGCATAGATGCTTGGCACGTTCGTTCGGCTGTCGTCGCTAACCTTGATCGACCCGTCCTTTGCCAGCTCGACCCCCGCTTCTTCAAGCCCGAGAGCTTTGCTATGCGGCGAGCGGCCGATGGCCCACAACAAGAGGTCGGCTTCGATTTGCTCGCCAGTTTTGGTTTCGATCAGCAAACCGCCATCGTCTCGCTTTGTTATCGACTGAAACACCGTGTTAAAACGGATGTCGATGTCTTTATGGCGGCTCAAATCGACCAGACGGTCGACGATTTCATCGTCATAACTACGCAGGATGCGGTCGCCGTGGGTAACGAGCGTCACATCGACACCCAGTTCGTTGAAAATCCCGGCAAATTCATTGGCGATGTACCCGCCGCCAGCGATCACCGCGCGTTTCGGAAGTGCCGGAAGGCTGAAAACCTCGTTCGATGTAATGCCGTACCCTGCCCCCGGGATATCGGGCACTGACGGCCATGCACCGGTAGCCACCAGGATGTAGGCCGCAGTTATTTCGCGCCCGCTGACCAACCGCACGGTATTAGGGCCAGTGATAATTGCGCGCTCGCGGAAGATTTCGACTGCATTGTTACCAAGCGTCTGACCATAGAGCCCTTCGAGACGGTTGACCTCTGCTGCAACATTGTCACGAAGAACGTTCCAGTCGAAGGTCGCGTCCCCGGTGTCCCATCCGAAACGCCGTGCGTCGGCCAAATCCTCTGCGAAGTGCGATCCGTAAACGAGCAGCTTCTTTGGCACACAGCCGCGAATAACGCAGGTGCCACCAACCCGGTGTTCTTCAGCAATCGCTACCCTAGCCCCGTGTGAAGCGGAGATACGAGCCGCACGAACGCCACCCGAACCAGCGCCAATGACGAAAAGATCATAGTCAAAATCAGTCATAAATTATAGATCACCCAAGGCTGCTTTGATCAACGCCATCGTCGACGGGTCGAAACCAGCTGTGCCATTTTCGCCGATGCTTTTGGCAATTTCCTTGCCTAGTTCAACACCGAACTGATCGAACGGATTGATACCCAGCAGCACCGCGTTCACAAATGTCCGGTGCTCGTAAAAGGCGATCAATGCCCCAAGTATCGACGGTGTAACGTCGTCGAGCAGTATTGTCGTTGAAGGTCTGTTCCCGACATAATTGCGTGCGGGATCGTCGGACGTTTTGCCCGCCATCAATGCAGCACCTTGTGCAAAGCAGTTAATCAGCAACGCCTCATGATGCGCTGGATCGAAATCATGCCCCGGCGTTTTGCTTGCGATGAACTCGACCGGGATCAGATGCGTGCCCTGATGCAGCAGCTGAAAAACCGCATGTTGCGCATCAGTGCCAACCCCGCCCCAAGTCACCGGAGCGCTGTGACAACCAAGCGGCTTGCCCTCGGCCGTGACTGACTTCCCGTTCGATTCCATTTCAAGCTGCTGCAAATAGTCGGGCAGCAACCGCAACCGTTCTTCATACGCAAATACCGCGCGGGTCTGGCATTGGCGCATTTGCGCGTAATACAGGTCGCCATATGCTGCCATTACCGGGGCGTTCTCTAGCAGGTCCGCACTTCGAAAATGCCTGTCCATGGCGGCGGCACCTTCGAGCAGTTCTTCATACACCGCCCAGCCAAGGCCCAGCGCGACCGGAAATGCTATGGAGCACCACAGCGAATAGCGCCCACCTACTGCTTCGTTAAACGGCAGCACGCGACTTTCGTCGATGCCCCACTCGATTGCTTTGTCGGGCGCTGCGGTCAGTGCAACGAACTGCGCGTGAGGGTCGGCCACGCCGCCTTCGCGCATCCACTCCATCGCGCTGTCGGCATTCAGTAGCGTTTCAGTCGTGGTAAAAGTCTTTGAGGCAACAGCAACAATGGTTTTGGTCGGATCCATGTCTTTGACCGCCTCAGCCAGCGCCGCGCCATCGACGTTGGATACGACCTTCACGTCGTAACGCGCATTTTCGCGCCCCAGTGCATCGATCAGCAACTTCGGACCTAATGCCGACCCGCCGATGCCAATGTGCAATATATGCCTTATTTCGCCCAATGCTCCGGCATCGATTGCTTCGACCAGCCCGCGCATCCGCCCCTGCAACCCGCGCGCCGCTGATACAGCGTCGAAACTACCATTGCCGCGCTCTGCGGTATGCTCGGCGGCACGGCCTTCGGTCGGGTTGACTACAGCCCCGGCGAACAAGGCGTCGCGCGTTTGCTGCAGCCCCGCTGCGTTAGAAAGATCAGCAAATGCCGATAGCGCAGTGTTATCAAGGTGCGTCTTGGAGAAGTCGAACCGAATGCCCGACTGCTCGATTTTTAGCTTGGCAACGCGCTCTGAATCACCTTCAAACAACTGGGCAATAGTATCCGGTTCATGCGCATCCAAAGCTGACCATTCGCTTACATTCATCCATAGTTCCCGTCGCATCTGTCGTTGAATCTCTCTACTGGTCAATAGCGCGCCTTGACATTAGAAGGCCAGCCAATCTGTCAGCATCTGACGTCAAAAATTTGCGAGTAACTGTGAACACAACGACTGACCATCCCGGCGAAGCTGAATCAACAAGCATGACCAATTCCGAAGCAGCGTCATCGTCTTCGGAATGGCGTGATTACGGCAAGTTTCTGCTCAAGCTAGCTCTATTCGTATTCATCCTGCGCAGTTTCATCGTTTCACCGTTCAATATCCCATCGGAATCGATGCAACCACGCCTGTTGATCGGCGACTATTTGCTCGTGGCAAAATGGCCGTATGGCTTTTCGAATTACAGCATGCCGTTTTCGTTGCCGTTGATCCCCGGACGCATTTTTGCGAACCAGCCTGAGGCCGGTGATGTCGTGGTGTTCAAGGCGCCGAAAACCGATGGCGTTGACTACATCAAACGGGCGATTGGACTTCCCGGTGACGTCATCCAGATGCGTAATGGTGCACTAGAAATTAATGGTGTCGCGGTCAAAAGGGAGCGCATTGCCGATCTTGTCATTCCCGTTACCCAAAACATGAAGGATACAGCGGTCCTCGAAAACACGCCCTTCGCTTGCTGGCAGCCCGACTTCGAAGAGCCTGCAAAAGACGGTGGAACGCAGTGCCGTTACCGCCGTTTTGTGGAGACGCTGCCCAATGGGCGAAGCTACCAGATACTCGATATTGATGACGGATTGCCCGGCGACGATACCGAGGCGTTTATCGTCGGTGAGGACGAAATCTTCCTGATGGGCGACAATCGTGATCGAAGCGCAGACAGCCGCTTTCCGGCAGACGGAAAGGCAATCGGGATCGTGCCGCAATCAAACCTCGTCGGCCGAGCGCTGATTTCGGTGTACTCGACCGATGGCTCGGCTCGGTGGTTGCTCCCTTGGACATGGTTCACCGCGATGCGGCCCGAACGCATCGGGCAAACATTTTGACCACCGAAACGCAAGACGCTTGGCTTGCCGGGCTGATTGCCAGAACACCGGTCGATGCCTCGCTTTACGCGCGGGCGTTAACGCACGGCAGCACCGGGAAACCGGATTATCAACGACTTGAATTTCTGGGCGACCGGATATTGGGACTGGTGATCGCCGATATGCTTTACCGGCGGTTCGAGGTTGAGGCCGAAGGACTACTTTCGCACCGGCTGAATGCGCTGGTGTCGGGAGCGACATGCGCCGAGATAGCGCGCCAGGTTGGTTTGGCCCCGTACATCCGGTTGGGTAAACAGGCTCGTGACGATGGTGCGCAACAGAGCGACAATGTGCTCGGTGATGTCATGGAGGCAATCATCGGCGCGCTTTACTTAGACTTCGGTTTGGATGCGGCGCGCGAACTGATCGAACGCCTCTGGTCGCCGCTGGTTGACACAGCGAACGAAGCGCCGAAGCATCCAAAGTCAGCGCTTCAGGAATGGTGCGCGGCAAATGGACGCAAGGTTCCCGAATATTTTATCAGCAAAAAAGAAGGACTACCGCACGCGATGCGATTTGAAGTGACCGTAACGGTAAAGGGCTTTGCCCCCGTAAGTGCCGAAGCAAACAGCAAGCAGGCCGCCGAGACTGCGGCAGCGCTGGCGTTTTTGGAGGAGAATGCATGATTCGCAAATGTGGACATGTCGCTATTATCGGCGCTCCGAACGCTGGAAAATCGACGCTGGTTAATGCTTTGGTTGGTCAAAAGGTTGCGATTGTCAGCCCGAAAGCCCAGACCACGCGGACCCGAATGCTCGGTGTCGCTTTGGAGGGCGAAACTCAGATCATCCTCGTCGACACTCCGGGGATTTTTGCGGCTCAACGACGGTTCGACCGGGCAATGGTGGCGGCAGCTTGGGACGGAGCGGGCGATGCCGACCTGATTGCTTTGATAGTTGATGGCAGAGCGGGTGCCGGCCCCAAGGTCGAGAAAATCGTTGCCGGCCTTAAAGACCGCCCCGAACGCAAATGGTTGGTTCTCAACAAGGTCGACATCGCGAACAAAGAGAAGCTTTTGCTACTCACAACCAAACTCGCCGAACTGTGCGAATTCGAGCAGATTTACTATATCAGTGCCGCTACCAGTGACGGGCTGGCCGAGTTTAAAACCGCGATTGCCGAAGCGATGCCAGAGGGCGAATGGCATTTCCCTGAAGATCAGGTTTCAGATGCGTCTGACCGGTTGATGGCGACTGAAATTACGCGCGAGCAGCTTTATCTGCAGCTTCACGAGGAACTGCCTTACGCAAGCGCGGTCGAGACCGAAAAATATAGCGAACGTGATGATGGCTCGGTTGAAATCCATCAGCAGATACTGGTTGCCAGACCAACCCAGCGCGCAATTGTCCTTGGCAAGGGCGGTGCCCGGATCAAGGCGATTGGCGAGGCTGCACGGCTTGAATTAGCCAAGCTGATGGGGGTGAAGGTGCACCTGTATCTGCACGTCAAGGTCAAGCCTGACTGGGACGAGGACCGAAGCCTCTACCGCGATATAGGGTTGGAGTGGGTGGAGTAAACATAGCCTAATGCCACGCCGAGTTTTGTCATTCCCGCGAACGCGGGAATCCGTGCCCTGACCTTTCAGCGTAAACTAACATCTCAGACCATGGACCCCCGATCAAGTCGGGAGTGACAAAGCTACGTAGTGGTTTTAGCCACCTTCGCCTTTGGTTTAGCCGCCGCCTTTTTCTTCGGCGCTGCTTTCTTCTTCACCGGAGCCTTCTTCTTTTTCCCCTTTGGCGGACCAAGTGCTGCACGGGCGTCGATCAACTGGGCTGCTTCTTCTAGCGTTAATTCGTCCGGAGCAACTGACTTGGGCAGCGTTGCATTGGTCATGCCATCGGTCACATAAGGCCCAAAGCGCCCTTCCATTAATTTGATCTCGGCTTCGGTGCGCGGATGTTTGCCAAGCTCGCGTAAAGGCGCACGAGCGGCTCCGCGTCCACGCCCTGGATTGGCCAGCGCTTCCGCCAATTTGACGACGGCGCTGTTCATGCCGGTCTCGAATACTTCAAGCGTTGACTGCAACCGGGCGTATTTGCCAGCGTGGGCTAGATAAGGGCCATAACGCCCGATACTGGCCGTCACGGGCTGACCACTTTCGGGATGGGTTCCAACGGTTCGAGGGAGCGAAAGCAGCTTCACCGCCCATTCGAGGCCGAGATCTTCAGCCGGAACATCCTTCGGAATCGACGCGCGTTTGACCACATCATCCGTCGTCATTTCAAAATACGGTCCGAAACGACCGGATTTACGGCTGACTTCAACACCGGTTTCAGGGTGAGCGCCCAAAACTTCCGGCCCAGTATCGACCGCATCGTTTGCCCCGCTGGGCTGCGCAAATTTCCGAGTGAATTTGCATTCTGGATAATTTGAACACGCAACGAACGCGCCGAATTTGCCGCCGCGCAAGGCAAGCCTGCCCTCGCCGCATTTCGGGCATAGCCGGGGGTCGCTGCCATCTTCGCGCTCGGGGAACAGATAGGGAGACAGGAACACGTCGAGTTCCGCAGTAATCTCCGATGGCTTCTGCTCCATCACTTCGGCGGTTATGGGTTTGAAGTCTTTCCAGAATGCTTCGAGAAATTTCTGCCACTGCGCCCGGCCACCACTGATTTCGTCGAGCTGGTCTTCCAGACCTGCGGTATAATCATAAGCTACATAGCGTTCAAAAAAACGTTCGAGAAATGCTGTCAATAATCGACCAGATTCCTCTGCAAAGAAACGGTTTTTTTCGACCATGACGTAAGATCTGTCTTTCAAAACCTGAATTGTCGAAGCATAGGTCGAAGGCCGACCAATACCCAATTCTTCGAGGCGTTTGACAAGACTCGCCTCGGAAAAACGCGGCGGCGGTTGAGTGAAGTGTTGGCTCTTTTCAACTGCGTGTTTAGCAGGCAAGTCTCCAGCGACCATCGCTGGCAGCAGGGCCGCATCTTCACTATCGGCGTCATCCCGACCTTCCTCATAGACCGCAAGAAATCCCGGGAACTTCATTACCTGTCCCGTCGCACGAAGCCCGGTTTGACCAGTACCATCAAGCAAATCAATCGTCGTCCGCTCCATTCGTGCCGACGCCATCTGGCTCGCCATCGCGCGTTTGTAGATCAGCTCATACAGACGACCGTGATCGCCCGATCCCGCCTTGTCCTTGCCGAAATCAGTGGGCCGGATCGCCTCATGCGCTTCCTGAGCATTCTTGGCTTTCGTTTGATAAATGCGCGGTTTTTCTGGCAGATATCCGCTGTCGAACCGGTCGGAGATAGTCTTACGCGCGGCAGAAATGGCGCTGTGGTCCATTTGCACACCGTCAGTCCGCATGTAGGTAATCGCGCCGTCTTCGTAGAGGCCTTGCGCAACTCGCATTGTGTGGCTGGCGGAAAAGCCGAGCTTACGCGCAGCTTCCTGTTGCAAGGTCGAAGTCGTGAACGGCGGTTGCGGATTACGAGTGACCGGCTTGGTTTCAACGCTTGCGACGCTGAAATTGCCCGTCTCGACCGCCGAGCGAGCGACTTCGGCATCGACCTCGGTCTTCAGATCCATCTTGTCGAGCTTTTTGCCCAGATGCTGGGTCAATCGAGCGTCAAACTTCTGGCCCTTATGCTCCATTCCGGCCTTAACCGACCAATATTCTTGAGGTTTGAAAGCCTCAATCTCGCGCTCGCGTTCAACAATCAGGCGAAGCGCGACCGACTGGACGCGGCCCGCCGACTTCGCCCCCGGCAATTTACGCCACAGCACCGGAGAAAGCGTAAATCCAACAAGATAATCAAGCGCCCGCCGGGCCAGATACGCCTCGATCAGATCAATATCCAACTCGCGCGGTTTGGCCATTGCATCAAGCACTGCGGCTTTAGTGATCGCGTTAAAGGTTACCCGTTGAACGTTCTTTGGTAACGCTTTTTTCTTCACCAGTACTTCTTGAACATGCCAACTGATTGCCTCACCTTCACGGTCAGGGTCGGTTGCGAGTATCAGGCCGTCAGCTTTTTTCGCCTCGTCGGTAATTGCCTTCAGCTGCTTGGCTTTATCGGCATAATTGTCCCACAGCATTTCAAAGCCGTTGTCAGGATCGACCGAGCCGTCCTTGGGCGGCAAATCCCGGATATGACCGTATGACGCCAGCACCTTGAAACCGGGGCCCAAATATTTCTCGATTGTCTTGGCTTTTGCAGGTGATTCAACGATGACTAATTTCATGATTTAATAAGCTTTTCTAAAATCTCTCGCGTATGCGCATAGGCTGGGGGGTCAAATGGGGGTGCGTCAAGCGGGAAAATTCATGCGGTTAAACGGACTTTGCCACCGGCACCGCGTTCCAGTTTTCCGGCCAGTTCGAGCTCGAGCAAAACCATCTGCGTAACGGCTTGGCTCGCGCCCGATTGCCTGACTAGCTCGTCAACCGAGACGTAGGTCATCCCCATTAAATCGAGGACGGCGCGACGGTCACCTTCGCCGCCATCGTCAATCGCCGCAATCCCAGGAGCGGCTCGCGCTGCGCGGCGTGTAACCCGCTCGTCCATGGGGCGGAGCAGCTCGGCAATCTCAGCTGCATTTTGAACCAACGTCGCACCTTCGCGGATTAGTTGGTTGCACCCATGCGAGCGCGGATCGAGCGGGGAGCCTGGAATGGCCATGACCTCGCGTCCAGCTTCAGCCGCCAAACGCGCAGTAATAAGCGAACCCGACTTAGGGGCAGCCTCGATCACAACCGTGCCGAGCGACAATCCAGCAATGATCCGGTTGCGATACGGGAAGTGCCGAGCACGTGGTTCAATGCCAGGCGGCATTTCGGCGATCAATAAACCGCGCTCTGCAATTGCATCCTGCAATTCCCGGTTTTCTGGCGGATACGCAATGTCGATCCCACCCGCGATCACAGCGATAGTCCCGCTTTCGATCAAGCCGACATGGGCGGCGGTGTCGATGCCCCGGGCTAAACCGGACACAACCGCCATCCCGACCTGTCCAAGTTCATAAGCTAGCGTCTGGGCGAAGCGACACGCGCCTGCCGACGCGTTCCGTGCGCCCACCATCGCCACCGGATTGCGTGACAGCAGATCGAGAGTTCCCCGATAGATAAACACAGGCGGTGCATTGTCGAGGTGGGCCAGAAGCTCCGGATAATCTGTATCGTCGATGAATAAATATCGCCCACCCAAAGCATGGGTTGCAGCCATTTCGCTTTCTACGGTGCGTGGATCGGCAAGTGTTGTCTTGTTACCACCACCGCGCAACACGAGGTCGGGCAAGGCCTCTAACGCCACCGACGCACTGCCGAACCTCGATATCAACTGCCGATAAGTGACCGGACCGATGTTGGGCGAACGGATAAGGCGCAAGCGGTCGAATTGGTCTGTGCTGCCCCCCGACATAATCGCTTAACTCTGTGATTTACCGATGTACGGCTCGGTGCCGTCGATCAATCGTTCGATGTTTTCGCGGTGCTTCCAAAACACGATCAAAGTGCAGGCAGCTAGCAAGGCGACCAGTTCGTATCGCCCGAAATAGGCCGCAGCAATCGGTGCGCTGGCAACCGCCAGCAGTCCTCCAACCGACGAAATCCGGAACAGCAGCAGCCCAAAGATCCAAATAATTGCGTAAATCACGCCACCTTGCCAAAACAGACCGAACATTATGCCTGCATAGGTCGCAACACCCTTCCCGCCCTTGAAACTCAACCAAACGGGATAGAGGTGGCCGAAGAATGCGCCAGCGGCTGCAAACACCTCGCCACCCGGCAGAAACCGCGATGCAAACCAGACCGCAACAAAGCCTTTGAGCAGGTCGAGAAGCAAGGTCAGTGCCGCCAGCCCCTTGCGCCCAGACCGCAAAACATTGGTCGCGCCGATGTTGCCCGAGCCAATATTGCGGATGTCGCCACCGCCCGCCAACTTGGTCAGAACCAGCCCGAACGGGATCGAACCCAGCGCATAGCCAAGCACCAAAGCGGCAACCGAGGTCATCCAAAAATCAGTCATGGCACGAATCCTTGCGGCATCGCGCTTGCGTATCGGGTTTATCATTTGTTCTCAAGTCGCTTGCTTGGGCGGCGCGTCGCCCTTAATTGACGGATATGTCCTCAGACGCCGATGCACCGCTGCTATTCTTTGATTCGGGCATTGGCGGATTGTCGGTGCTCCGGGCGGTGTGCGCTGCTTTGCCCAACGCGCCGATTGTCTATGCCGCCGATTATGCGGGGCTACCCTATGGCACCAAAAGCGAGGCCGAAATCGCGGCACGCGTGCCTGCGCTGTTGGGACGACTGGTGGAGCGGTTTCGCCCGAGGCTCGTCACAATCGCCTGCAACACCGCCTGCACAATCGCATTGAGCCACGTCCGCGCCGCGCTTGATGTGCCGGTTGTCGGCACGGTTCCTGCGATCAAGCCCGCCGCCGAAGCCACTCAAACCGGCGTGATCGGGCTACTTGGAACGGCGGCTACCATCCGTCAGCCTTATGTCGACCGCTTGCAGGATACCCATGCGGCGGGAATGACGCTGATCCGCCATGCAGCGCCCGAACTCGTCGAAGCAGCGGAGGCGAAAATGCGCGGTGAAGTCGTCGATCCAGAGGTTTATGCGCGGGCGATGCGGGGGCTTACCGGAACGCCCGATGGCGACCGGCTTGACGTCACGATTTTGGGCTGCACACATTTTCCGCTTGTTAAAGCCGAGTTGCAAGTTGCAGCACCAGAAATGCAATTTGTTGACGGCTCTGCGGGAATCGCGCGGCGGATACTCCATCTCACCGCTGGGCATAATTGGCCTGTCGGGCCATCCGAAGGGATATTCATTACCACGGCGGCAGTGGCCGAGGCCGAGCCGCTCCGTCCTGCACTCAACCGTTTCGGTTTATCAAAAATCCTCTCACTCTAATTGCGAGCGGTTCGCGCTGGATTTTTGCTTTTGGCACGATTATGGGGCGGCATACACCGTTGGCGGGGCACCAATCCCAGATGAATTACGACGCTATTTTCGACAAGGCAATCGACCGGCTCCACGCCGAAGGCCGTTATCGCGTGTTCATCGACATCCTTCGCAATAAAGGTGCCTATCCGAACGCTCGCTGCTTTGCCGGGCATAACGGCCCTAAACCGATAACTGTTTGGTGCTCGAATGATTATCTGTGCATGGGCCAGCATCCAAAAGTCATCGCCGCGATGGAGGAAGCGCTGCACGATGTTGGAGCTGGCTCGGGCGGAACGCGTAACATTGGTGGCAACACGCATTATCACGTTGAGCTTGAGGCGGAGCTCGCTGATTTGCATGGCAAGAACGGCGCGTTGCTGTTCACCTCGGGCTATGTCTCGAACGAGGCGACGCTGGCGACGCTGGCCAAGTTATTGCCAAGTTGCATCATTTATTCGGACGAGCTGAATCACGCGTCGATGATCGCTGGTATCCGCAATTCGGGCTGCGAAAAGCAGGTCTTCCGGCATAATGATCTGGCGCATTTGGAAGAGTTGCTGGCCGACAGCGACCCCGAAGCAGCCAAGCTGATCGCGTTCGAAAGCATCTATTCGATGGACGGCGATGTAGCCCCTATCGCTGCGATTTGTGACCTTGCCGACAAGTATAACGCGCTGACCTACTGCGATGAAGTCCATGCCGTCGGCATGTATGGCGCGCGCGGCGGCGGCATTACCGAACGCGACG
>JANPAM010000344.1:0-16595 GCA_031429915.1 Sphingomonadales bacterium
TAGGGCTTCTTGCCCTCGGCAGTGTGAGCGTCGCCGGGCGCAGTGGTTGCTGACGAAGAAACAGGCTGAGCACCGCCCAAAAAGTCGGAGTGGACAAGACGGCCCATGTGCCAGAGTTGAAGAATGATCCGCCCACCACGCGCGTGAACTTCGTCGGTAACCGGCTTCCATGCTGCAACCTGTTCGTCCGACCAGATGCCGGGGGCCGATGGCCAGCCGAGGCCTTCCTGCGAAATACCGGTGGCCTCGGCAATCAGCAGACCCGCATTGGCGCGCTGGCCGTAATATTCGGCCTTCAGTTCACTCACCGGCACATGGCCAGCATTGCTTCGCCCGCGAGTCAGCGGTGCCATCAGAATCCGGTTGGGCGCTTCGATTGCGCCGAGGGTGATTGGGTCGAAAAGATTACTGCTCATAAAATCTCCAGGATTAGGCTTTGGCTTGGAGCCAAGATGCGGATAAGCGTTTCAAATTGCAACGGGGGTTTATGAAGGCAAAGATTTTCCATCAGCCACCGCCGCCACTGGCCTTTGCTGCGCTGGTGGCGGGCAATGTTGCGATTGCGTTCGGGCCGTTGCTCGTTCGCTATGCAGACAGCGGGCCGATTGCGACCGGGTTCTGGCGGCTGGCGCTGGCGGTGCCGTTTCTGGCCCTCATGGGCTGGCGCGCAGGATTCCGGCTATCGGCGACGAGTTGGCCAGTCATCGGATGGATCGCCGTCGCCGGCTTCTTTTTCGGCATCGACATCATCCTGTGGCACATCGGCATCTTCCAGACGAAAATGGGGAATGCGACGCTGTTTGCCAATGCCGCGAGTCTGTTGCTTGTCATTTACGGCGTAGTCGTAGCGCGAAAACTACCCGGAAAATGGCAAATACTCGCCGTAATACTGGCCTTTGTCGGCGCGGCCTTGTTGATGAGCCAGAGCCTCGAACTCTCGCCGCGCAATTTTGCAGGGGATTTGTTGTGTCTCGGTGCTGGCCTTACATACACCGTCTATCTGGTCATCATGATTCGCGTACGCGACACCACCGAAAGCTGGAGTTCACTTGCAATGGCGAGTCTGGTCGCTGCGCTCGTGTTGTTACCAGCGGCACTGGTGGCGGCCGAACAGATCATCCCGAGCGTGTGGTGGCCGGTATTGCTACTGGCGTTTTCATCGCAATTTTTCGGGCAAGGGTGCCTCACTTATGCGCTCCCGCATTTCAGCCCGCTGGTCATCGGTCTCGCGCTATTGCTGCAACCGGCACTATCGGCGACGGCTGGGTGGATTGCGTTTGGCGAGATACTCAGCGCGCTCGATATATTCGGCGGCGTCATGGTGATGGCGGCGCTGGTGCTGGTCCGCAAGCAATAGGTCTTTTATTGGCTTGGTGTTGCGCCTACATCATGTCCATGCAAGCTCACCCACTTCCCGCCGATCCCACCCTCGACGAAATCCGTTTGGCACTCGCGCCCGCGATTGGCCGCAACGCCGCTTTTGACGGGTGGAGCACGGCGGCCGTGACGGCTGCAGCTTTGGAAATCGGGGTCGATGCCGATGTTGCTCAGCTTGCTTATAAAGACGGCGCGATGGCGATGATCGACGGCTGGATTGACAGCATCGATATGGAAGTCGCGCACCGTCTGCCTTCCGAAACGCTGAGTGCGATGAAAATCAGGCAGCGGATTACCGCGTTGCTAGCGACTCGAATGGATATCATGGCACCTGACCGTGAAGCGCTCCGCCGCGCGATGGCAGTTATGGCGATGCCGCAAAACCTAGCACGAGCGGCCAAGATTGGCTGGCGAACGGCTGACCGCAACTGGCGTCTGGCTGGCGACACGGCCACCGATTTCAATCATTACACCAAGCGTATGACGTTGTCGGCGGTTTACGGCAGCCTGCTCGTGGTGTTCGTAAACGACGACAGCGAGGATTTTGCCGATTCCCGCGCTTTCCTTGACCGTAGAATCGACAATGTGATGCAGTTCGAAAAAGCCAAAGCTCAGGCAAAATCGCGCAGCGAATATATGCCGAGCCTGTCGCGGTTTATCGGGCGGTTGCGATATCCGGCGAGGTAGTAGTTTGGCGCGATACCCTTCGGGTGACGCAAGGCGCTAAGGAAAGATAAGGCGCTAAGTATACCCCCGTCATCCTGAACCTGTTTCAGGATAACACACCGCCGTAGCCTGTCATCCTGAAACAGGTTCAGGATGACGAACTCTTAGTTTGTTGCTCTCTTTGCGCCTTATCTACCTTCGCGCCTTGCAGGCCCGAAGGGCCTGCGCATAAACCTTTCCCAACGCCTCGGAATAAATCTCCCCTTGCCGTTATTGCGAATCGGTTGCAAATAGGCGAAATGCAACTCGACCAGCTTCCCCTCAATAAACACGCGACTGTGCGCGCCATCGATTGGACCGCGATGCCCGATGGCGAAGGCCACCGTTTGCGGTCGCTGGGACTTGAGGAAGGCGTTGGGATCGAAGCGCTTCACAAGGGCATACTCCTTTGGAAAGACCCGATTGCGGTCCGAGTCGGGCGGATGACGATTGCGCTCCGGCGCAAGGTCGCTGCGGCGATTACCTGCGAGTTGCCAACATGACTGAGGCGGTGCCGCTTGTTGCGTTGGTCGGTAATCCCAATGCGGGGAAGAGCGCGCTGTTCAACGCGCTGACCGGCGCTCGGCAGAAGATCGCCAATTATCCGGGCGTAACCGTCGAGCGCAAAAGCGGGCGGATCGCGCTGTCTGACGGTCGCCCGGTCGAGCTGGTCGATTTGCCCGGCGCGTACAGCCTTTCGCCCGACAGCCTCGACGAAGCGGTGACTCGTGATGTCGTGCTTGGTAAACTGGAAGGCCACCGCCGACCCGATGCCTTGGTAATTGTTGTCGATGCTGGCAATCTCGACAATCATTTGCGCTTTACGCTCGAATTGATCGCGCTTGGCTTGCCGGTCGTTGTTGCACTCAACATGGTCGATCTGGCGACGCGTGACGGGTTGGAACTCGATCCTGAGAAGCTGTCGGCAGAACTCGGCGTGCCGGTGGTGCCAACGGTCGCGGTGCGAAAGCGCGGGCTTGATGTGCTAATCGAGGCGCTTGAACCGCAATTGCGCGTGAAGCCGACCGCCGCGCTACCGCTAGAAGACCGCAAAATCCTCACCGCCAAAGCGCATAGAATTGCAAAATCGGTCATCGTCAAAGAAACCGCGACGCGGCAATGGACGAGGACGCTCGACAAGGTTCTGCTTCACCCGTTTGCCGGACCGGTGATCCTTTTCGGACTTCTGTTCGTGATGTTTCAATCGGTGTTTGCATGGTCGGAAGCACCGATTGGCTGGATCGAAGCTGCCATCGACGCGATATCCGACGGTGTGGCGTCCGCTTTGCCCGAAAGCTTTATCCGCTCGCTGATCATCGAAGGCGTATTGGCAGGCGTCGGCTCGGTCGTCGTCTTCCTGCCGCAGATATTGATCCTTTTCCTGTTCATCCTGATCCTCGAATCGACCGGCTATATGACCAGAGCAGCGTTCGTCATGGACCGGATGATGGCGAGTGTCGGTCTGTCGGGGCATAGTTTCATTCCGCTGCTGTCATCCTTCGCCTGCGCTATTCCCGGCATCATGGCGACGAGGACAATCATGGACCAGAAGGACCGGCTGACCACGATATTGATTGCGCCGCTGATGACCTGTTCGGCTCGGTTGCCGGTCTACACCGTCATCATCGGTGCGTTCATTCCGGCGGCCTCGATTGGTCCGGGCATCGGGCTGCAAGGCACCGTATTATTTGCGCTCTATATCGCGGGAATAGTTGGCGCGATGGTCGCGGCGCTGTGCCTCCGCCGGACGGTGGCAAAAGGCAGCAACAGCAGTTTCCTTATCGAAATGCCGCGATACCAACTGCCGCTGATCCGCGATATCGCCATCGGTCTTTGGCAACGCGCATGGGTATTTCTGCGGCGCGCGGGCACGATCATCTTTGCTTCGACCATCATATTGTGGGTGTTGCTAAGCTTCCCAAAAGTTCCAATTGGCAGCGAGATGACTCAAAGCGAATATTCGGTCGCAGGCCGGATTGCGTCGGGGCTTGCGGTGGTCACCGAGCCAATCGGCTTCAACGACAAGATTGCGCTGGCGTTGATCCCGGCAATGGCTGCGCGTGAAGTCGCGGTAGCGGCACTCGCCACTGCATACTCGGTCGATGCCGGTGACGACGACGATGCGACAGCGATGGCTTTGGGTGACCGGCTCGCGGGGCAATGGTCGCTGGCAACGGCGCTGGCGTTTCTGGCGTGGTTCGTCTTTGCGCCCCAGTGCATCTCGACGATTGCTGTCGCCAAACGCGAAACCAATGGCTGGAAATGGCCGGCCTTCATGGTAACCTATCTGTTCGCTCTTGCTTATGTTGCGGCTGGGATAACCTATTGGACAGCACGCTCCTTCGGCTTATAGCAAAGCCAACAACTGATAGAATTTGAAGGGCAAAGATATGGCGGGCAGCGTCAATAAAGTAATCATCGTCGGCAATCTGGGTGCCGATCCAGAAGTCAAATCCTTCCAGAACGGCGGTCGGATTTGCAACTTGCGGATCGCGACGTCGGAAGACTGGAAAGACAAGAATACCGGCGAGAAAAAAGAGCGTACCGAATGGCACACCGTCGTGCTCAATTCGGATGGCTTGGTCGGCGTTGCCGAGCGTTACCTGAAAAAGGGCAGCAAGGTCTATATCGAAGGCAGCTTGCGCACGCGCAAATGGCAGGACGCATCTGGTAATGACCGTTACTCGACCGAAGTCTCGGTTGCCGGATTCGATGGTAAGCTGGTGATGCTCGACGGTGCCAAAGGCGGATCGGGCGGCGGTGGTGGCGGTTCAAATGAAGGTTGGGGCAGCGGCGGATCTTCGGGAGGTGGCTCGTCCGGCGGCGGTCAGTCTGGCAATAACTGGCAGGGCGGATCGTCAGGCTTCGGCGGTGGCGACTTCGACAATGATCTAGACGACGACGTGCCGTTTTGATTAAGAACCGGTGCGCGTGATTTTCGCGTTGGAAATGCGTTTCATAAAAGCCACCAACAAAAAAAAGGAAATAAGGGCGTCAGCGCTTCATATCCAACTTGTCCCATACTAGCAGAGTTGATGATATTGATTCTGAGTCTGCTGCGCAGACTCCTTTTTATCTTATTTCCTTTGCGGCTTTTATGAAACGCAAATCCCGCCCTCAAAGGCGTGCAAAACGCCGGTTACTTCTTCGCCAGCAAATCTTTCAATCCGGCCAGCGCCCCCGTCGGCGCAATTTCGTCCTCGGCTTTAACACCAGCGGCTTTCAATTGTTCAGCCGCATGGGGACTTCGCGGATAGGGATCAAGCGCAAGGCCAAGGCTTTGCGCAACCGCTTCGCCAAGGTCGATGCTTTGGCCTTCATAAAACATCGAATCGCAATCATCGGCTTCAAGCTCAATTTCAACGCGGTCAATGGGTTCGGGCACAAAGCGGATCTTGACCGGCTCATCGAGAACAGTCGGCACCGGGTCGCCGGTTGCGATGCAATATTGCGACAATGCCGCATGAATTCGACCCTCGGCCAATATCCCTTTTGAGTCGCGCGACACTGAAAGCTCGGCGTCTAAACTCTCCAAAGCCGCCAAATCGAACCGGGCGGCCAAAGCTTCCCGAGTGGGCGCGTCCGCTGACAATCGAATGGACGACGCACCGACGCCGATCTCATCGAGCTTAATGATATGACTGAATTCATTCGCGATCACCACGTCGCGGCACCCTCGACGATGATATCGGGCGATAAAGCTGCCAGTGAGCGATCAATGTCGAGCAAGCCTTGCCTAACATGTGCCAACCCAGCCGAATCGGAGGCTTCGCTCCGGTAGATATTACGCATGATTGCCGCGTCGAGCGTCGCTGGATTTTCCAAACCGTTTCGAAACGCACCAAGCCGTCCGCCAAGCGCCGACATCATCTTGCCCATATGCTTGCCAACAATGACGTCGCCGACGCCAGATTCGCGCAACTGTCCGTCCATATCGTCGACGAATACTTCGGTCAGGTAAGCCATATCCTGCGCATGGCCGTCAGACTCTTCCAGCCTGAGCAAAACCAAAGTCAGGATGGCCGAGACCATATCGAACCGGCCATCGATACTGTCGGGCACTTGCCCTACCTCATACCAATTCGGTTGCCGCGCATGAGCGACGATCTGGTTGTAAAGCGGGATGAGCTTCATTTTTGGGTCGGGCTCGGAAGAACCGAAAATACGTTTCAAAAGCGACATGGCGACTTGGTTCCCTCGGCTAATCCGGCGTTCATCCGGACTTGCATATTGATATTGCCAGCCAAGGATGCAATGGCAAAGCCTTGGAAGTTCGCAAATGCCGGAGAATGTTATGCGCATGTCGCAATTGATCAGCCTGACCAGTCTGGTTACCGCTCTGGTGGTGACGTCGGGTTGTACCCGGTTGCGCGCGCATCAGGGCTATGTCGGCGATGCGACATTACTCGCGGCGGTGCAGCCCGGCGTCGATAACAAGGAATCGGTTCAGGCGTCTTTGGGTCGCCCGACCTTTGTCGGCCAGTTCGACCAGAATGACTGGTATTATTACGCGCGCGATACAAAGCAGCTGGCATTTGCCCAGCCAAAGGCGTCTGCCCAGACTGTGCTAAAGGTGCGTTTCGACCAAGCGGGCAACGTCGTCTCGTCTTCGCAGACCGGCATCGAGAATATTGCCAGCATCAGCCCCAATGGCGACAAAACCCCAACGCTTGGCCGCAACGCCAGTTTCTTTGAAGAAGTGTTCGGCAATATCGGATCGGTCGGCTCTGGCTCCGGCCAAGGCGCCACACCAAACAGCCCTAATTGATTATTCGACAACTCCTGCAGCGGCCAGCACTGCCAGCGTAACCAGATCGCTGGCGCTAGACGCCATCGTAGCAATTTGCACCGGACGTTCGATACCGACGAGCATCGGCCCGATCACCCGGTCGCCACCAAGCTCGCGAAGCAATTTGGCGCTGAGATTGGCTGATTGCAGCCCGGGCATGACGAGCACGTTGGCGGGGCCCGACAAACGGCAAAACGGATAACGCGCCATCATCGCCGGGTTGAGCGCCACATCGGGCGGGATATCGCCTTCATATTCGAAATTGGGCTTGCGAGCGTCCAAGATAGCGACCGCGCCGCGGATATTTTCAAGCCAGTTGCCATGTGGATTGCCGAATGTCGAAAATGACAGAAACGCGACTCGCGGAACATGACCCATACGGCGCGCCACCAAGGCGGTTTGTTCGGCGATCTCGGCCAGCTCTTCGGCTGAGGGTCGTTCATTGACGGTGGTGTCCGAGATAAAGACGGTGTGGCTCTTGCCGACCATCACATGCACCCCAAAAGGCGTCTGGCCCTTTTTCGGGTCGAGCACGCGCCGCAGTTCGCGCATGGTATCCGAAAACGGCCGCGTAACGCCGGTAATCATTGCGTCGGCCTGATCCATTTGAAGCAACAACGCGCCAAAGATATTGCGGTCGCGGTTGACCATTCGAACGATGTCGCGGCGCAAATAACCGCGCCGTTGCAACCGGATATAAAGTTTGTCCACCATCCGGTCGACCAGATTGCTGGTGACGCTGTTATGGATTTCAAACGTGTCCGGATCGGCCCCGAGTTCGCGCAGTTTTTGCGTAACGGGCGCGTCGCGGCCGATGAGTACCGGAATACCGTAACCGTCGTTCTTGTACTGGATCGCGGCACGCAGCACCACGTCTTCTTCAGCTTCGGCGAAGATCACGCGTTTTGGCTTGGCGCGGGCGGCTTCATAGACCTGAGTGAGCACCGACGTCGTTGGGTTCAACCGCGCGCGCAATTCGGCGCGGTAGGCTGTCATATTAGTTATCGGTTTTTGCGCCACACCGGAATCCATCGCCGCCTTGGCAACTGCAGAGGCGACGATCTCCATTAGTCGCGGATCAAAAGGTGAAGGGATGATATATTCGCGCCCGAATTTGTGCGAAATCCCGCCATAAGCCGCGGCGACCTCCTCAGGCACAGTCTCGCGCGCGAGTTGCGCCAGCGCATTGGCGGCGGCTATCTTCATCGGCTCGTTGATTGTGGTCGCACGGACGTCAAGCGCGCCACGAAACAGGAACGGGAAGCACAAGACATTATTGACCTGATTCGGAAAATCAGACCGGCCGGTGGCGATGATTGCATCGGGCCTTGCCGCGCGGGCAACAGGCGGCGATATCTCAGGGTCGGGGTTGGCCATAGCGAAAATGATTGGCTCGGGCGCCATCGCCTTTACCATATCGGGGCTAAGTGCATTGGCCGCAGACAGGCCCAGAAACACATCGGCACCGACAATTGCCTCGGCCAGATTGCGAGCCTCGGTCTTGGCGGCGTGGGCCGACTTCCACTGGTCCATGCCGTCGGTTCGGCCCTGGTAGATTACTCCCGTTCGGTCGCACATAATAACATTGTCGTGCGGCACGCCCATCGCCTTGATGAGTTCGGTACATGCAATCGCCGCCGCGCCAGCGCCGTTGCAGACTACCTTGACGTCCTTGAGTGTCCGGTTGGTCAGCATACACGCGTTGATAAGCCCGGCGGCGGCGATGATCGCGGTGCCGTGCTGATCATCATGAAACACCGGAATGTTCATCCGTTCGCGCAAAGTCTGCTCGATGATGAAGCACGACGGGGCGGCGATATCTTCGAGGTTGATGCCGCCAAAAGTTGGCTCGAGCAACTCGACTGCGTCGATGAAGCGATCAACGTCTTCGGTCTTCACTTCGATGTCGATGCTATCGACATCAGCAAAGCGTTTGAACAGCACCGCCTTACCCTCCATCACCGGCTTCGATGCCAATGCGCCCAGATTGCCCATGCCCAAAATCGCAGTACCGTTGGAGATAACCGCGACCAGATTGCCCTTGGCGGTGTAATCATAAGCGGTGGCCGGATCGTCATAGATCGCTTGCACCGGCACCGCGACACCGGGCGAATAAGCGAGGCTCAGGTCGCGCTGCGTCGCCATCGGTTTGGTCGCGACAATCTCGATTTTGCCGGGGCGTCCCTGCGAATGGAAATCCAATGCTTCCTGCGCGGTAAACTGGACGTCGCTATCGTTCATTTTAGGCCCCTGTTCCATTAATGATAGGTCTGCCTTGCCCTAGCGTCAGAGACGTGATTGGCGCAAGCCCGCAAGCGGACTTGCAAGGCGCAAAGAAGAATAAGGAAATAAAGAAGACCGCTGACCACTTTGGAAATATCAGAATCTTTGCGCCTTATTTCCTTTGCGCCTTGCGTCATCCGAAGGATGTCGCGCCGAAATTTCCACAGATACGGCAAACCCCAACATTGCCTCAAAGCTGCAAACGGTTATGCATTTTAGATGGATTCCCGCCCCGCCAAAACTGCATCACTACCCGGCATGTCGACGCCGACACCGATGATGGTGCAATATCTGGCGCTGAAGGCAAAGGCAGGCGATTGCCTGTTATTCTACCGGATGGGCGATTTCTTTGAGCTGTTCTTCGACGACGCACGCGCCGCTGCGGCAACGCTCGACATCGCGTTGACCTCACGCGGTGAATTCGACGGCAAGCCGATCCCGATGTGCGGTGTTCCGGTGCACAGCGCGGAGGGCTATCTGGCGCGGCTGATTAAAGGCGGACACCGAGTCGCGATTGCCGAGCAAACCGAGAGCCCCGAGGTGGCGAAGGCGCGCGGCGGATCGAAGACTTTGGTGGCTCGCGATATTGTCCGTTTTGTAACCGCGGGAACGCTTACCGAGGATAGCCTGCTTGATAGTTGGGCGTCGAATATGCTGGTGGCGCTGGCTCCGGTGGGCGATGCGATTGGCGTTGCAGCGGCTGATATTTCAACCGGCTATTTCGAACTGATCACGGTTTCGCCGAACGCGCTTGAGGCAGAACTCGCGCGGCTGTCGGCAAGCGAATTGGTGGTACCCGACGGTTTCTCTGGCACCTTCGAAGCAATAATCCGCCCGCGCACTGACTTTGACAGCGCCACCGGCGAGGTATCGCTAAAGCAGCATTTCGCACTTTCGACGCTCGACGCCATCGGGCTGTTGTCGCGCGCTGAGCTGGCGGCGGCTGGCGGCCTCATCGCTTATCTGTCGCATGCCGGACAGGGCAACATGCCGTTTCTGAAGTTGCCGGTGCGGCGCGAAGTGAACGAGCATCTGCTCATCGACCAAGCTACACGCGACAGCCTTGAAATCAATGCCGCGAGCAAAGGTGGTCGGGCCGGTTCGCTGTTGGCTGAGGTCGACCGGACAATCACCGGCGCTGGTGCTCGGCAATTGTCGGCTGATTTGGCCGCCCCTCTGATGGACAAAACGAAGATCGAGGCACGGCTTTCCCTGGTCCAGTGGTTCCACCACGCGCCGTTGCTTCGCGACACGGTGCGGACGGCTCTGCGCCAATTGCCGGACATTGCCCGCGCGCTTGGCCGAGTGGTTGCCGGGCGAGGCAGCCCGCGCGATGTTGGTCAGATCCGTGACGGGCTGGACGGTGCGAGGCATTTGCGCGAACGGCTGGGTGTGGTGGCTGACCGGCCCGAGATGCTTGATAGGTTGCTGCCGACACTCGACGGCCACGGCGCGATGGTCGATCTGTTCAGCCGTGCGCTGGTCACGTCGCCGCCGACCGATACCGGGCAGGGCGGTTACATCGCCGCGGGCTATGATCAGGCGCTCGATTCGCTCCGTTCGGCAGGGCGCGACGGTCGTCAGGCGATTGCCCAGCTTGAGGCGCGCTACCGGGATGCGACCGGGGTAACCGCGCTCAAGATTCGCCACAACGCCGTGCTCGGGTATTTTGTCGAAGTTCCCGCAAAACACGGCGACGCGTTGATGGCGCCCGGAACCGGTTTTGCTCACCGGCAGACGATGGCGGGCGCGGTTCGGTTCAATTCGCCCGAGTTACACGAAGAGGCGATCCGCATAACGCAGGCGGGCGGTCATGCGCTTGCGGCTGAAGCGTCGCATCTGGAAGAACTGGTCGCGCATGTCCTTGACCGCCGCGATGCCATTGCCGCCACCGCCGATAGTCTTGCGCGGATTGACGTCTCGGCGGCACTCGCCGAACGCGCAGCCGAAAGCAATTGGTGTCGCCCAAGCTTTGTCGAACATCCTTGCCTCGAAATCGAAGGCGGTCGGCATCCCGTGGTCGAAAGCGCTCTCGCCAAAACGGGTGACCGGTTCATTTCAAACGACTGCAAACTCGCGCCCGACTCGCGGCTTTGGCTGATCAGCGGCCCCAATATGGGGGGTAAATCCACATTCCTTCGGCAGAACGCGCTGATCGTGTTGCTGGCGCAAGCAGGAAGCTATGTTCCAGCGACCTCGGCAAAGCTCGGCTTGGTCGATCGCCTGTTTAGCCGCGTCGGCGCATCGGACAATCTGGCAAGAGGCCGTTCGACCTTCATGGTCGAGATGGTCGAGACGGCGGCAATCTTGGCGCAGGCGACCGAGCGAAGCTTTGTGATTTTGGACGAGGTGGGGCGCGGAACCTCGACCTATGACGGCCTCGCAATTGCGTGGGCGGTGGTCGAGGGAATCCACGAGGCGATCCGTTGCCGTTGCCTGTTCGCAACGCATTATCACGAACTGACTCGGCTTGCCGACAGCCTTGACGCGCTGTCGCTCCACCATGTCCGCGCCAAAGAATATAAAGGCGACCTCGTTCTTCTTCACGAACTGGCAGACGGCCCGGCAGACCGAAGCTACGGAATTGCCGTCGCCAAACTGGCAGGCCTCCCCCCGCAAGTCGTGGCGCGCGCGAAAACCATATTGGAAAAGCTCGAAAAAGGCCGAGCCGAAACCGGTGGGCTGGCGGCGGGCTTGGGTGACCTGCCTTTGTTCAGTGCAGCTTTGGATGCAGCCGAAGCCAAGGTCGACGTCGTCCGCGCCAAGCTTTCCGGCCTCGACATTGATGCGCTCAGCCCGCGCGAAGCGCTTGCATTATTGTATGATTTGAAAACCGCCGCTGGAGAAGAGTGATGTAAAAAAGGCGCGAAGGCACAAAGGCGCAAAGTTTTGTTTAGTCATTCGTCTTCGCGTCTTCGCGCCTTTTTTACAAATTTCTACGCCAGGGACAAAAATAGTCCTGCCAACGCAGCGCTCATCAAATTGGATAATGAGCCTGCGGCTAAAGCTTTCAATCCAAGCTTGGCGATCATTGGCCGCTGGTTGGGGGCGAGGCCGCCGGTTACCGCCATCTGAATTGCGATCGAGCTGAAATTGGCAAAACCGCATAAGGCAAATGTAACGATCCCGACTGTTGGCGCTGACAGAGTTTTCAACGCGCCTAGGTCGATAAATGCCACAAATTCGTTGAGTACGATCTTCGTCCCAAACAGACCGCCTGCCTGGATCGCTTCGTTCCACGGCACGCCGAGCAGATACATGATCGGTGCAAACAGATAGCCGACGATCTGCTGGAAGCTCAATGTCGGTTGTCCGAACCAGCCGCCGATGCCGCCCAATATACCGTTGGCGAGCGCGACGAGGGCTACAAACGCCAGCACCATTGCACCAACTGCGACCGCCAATTTCACGCCGGTTTGCGCGCCCTGGGCTGCGGCCATGATGATGTTCGCTGGTTTCTCCTCGCCATCGTCCTCGGCGATCTCGGGTTCATCGCTTACGCTCAAAGGCGCAAGATGCGGGTTGGGCAATCGCGGGTCGCTCTCGGTGAAAGTCGTCGGCGGGACGTCGGGCATCATGAGTTTCGCCATTAATATACCGCCCGGTGCCGACATGAACGCGGCGGCCAGCAGATAGTCGATGCGGATGCCCATCGAGGCGTAAGCTGCGAGGATAGTCCCGGCGACGCCAGCCATCCCGACGGTCATCACGCAGAACAATTGTTCGGGCTTGAGCCCAGCCAGATAAGGCCGGATGACGAGCGGCGATTCCGACTGGCCGACGAAGATATTGGCAGCCGCGCACAGGCTTTCGACCTTCGATATGCCGGTGACTTTCTGCAATCCGCCGCCGATCCAGCGGATGACATATTGCATGATGCCCAGATAATAGAGGATCGAGATCAGCGACGCGAAGAAGATGATGACCGGCAATGCCGCAATCGCAAAACTGTTACCGCCAATCTCGGGCGATGCCAGCGGTCCGAAAATGAAGTTCGTCCCCGCCTGTGCATAGCCAAGCAGGTTGGAAACACCGTTCGACATCACCTGCAAAACGGTTTTGCCCCAAGGCACATACAACACCAATGCGGCTAGACTTGCCTGAAGCAAAAAGGCGGCACCAACCACGCGCGGGCGTATCGCGCGGCGGTTCGACGACAGCAAAACCGCGATGGCCAAGATCAGTATCATGCCTGCAAGGCTCATTAAAATCTGCATAAAGGCTCCCGACCCTCTTCTTTGGTCGATGTCTAGCCACAACCCCGGTCTTGCGCCAACGAAAATAGCCGCTAGTCAGTGGCCATGACCGAGCAGACTTCTTCAGGCGCATCCAAAAGCGCCATTCCCCGTTCGCTATTCATTTTTGCGCTGCTTTATGGGGGCATGACCGTGCTGGCCGGGGTGCTCGGTAACAAGCAAGTGGCGCTTGGGCCATTGGCGGTTGAGGCGGGGATTTTTCCCTTCCTGATGCTGGTTGCATTATCAAGCGCAGTTGCCGAATATTTCAGCCGCGAGACCGCAAACAGGCTGGTGATGTACGGATTTATTCCGCTGGTCACTTCGATGCTTTTCATCCTGCTGGTGCTCGGTCTTCCTGCGGCGCAAGATATGGACCCCGCCCGTTTGTCTGCGTTCGAGACGATATTGGGGCAGAGTCCGCGGCTGATGGCGGCGGGGATCGTCGCTTACGGCACCTCGCAGTTCCTCAACGTTACGATATTTTCGATGCTACGCGGTAAACCTGGTGAGACCGGAGTCACAAAGGGATTAGCGGTGCGCGGAGCGATCGCCAGCGCGCTCTCGCAAGTTATCGACACATTGCTGTTTATCAGTATCTCGTTTTACGGCGTCTTTCCCATCGCCGAACTGATGGCGGGGCAGATGCTAGCGAAGGTGGTTTTGTCGCTGCTGGTTATTCCGTTTGTCATTCAAGGATTGGTGGCGCTGGCGAAACACCTCGATAGTGAGACCGCATGACCATCAACGCCGTCAACCTCGCCAAGGCCGAAACGCTCACCGAGGCGCTGCCCTATTTGCAGCGTTATGCTGGCAAGACGTTCGTGGTCAAATATGGCGGTCATGCCATGGGTGACGCGGCGCTGGCTCAGGATTTTGCGGCTGACATTGTTTTGCTCAAGGCAGTCGGCATCAATCCGGTCGTCGTCCACGGCGGTGGGCCGCAGATTGGTGCGATGCTGAAAAAGCTTGGTGTCGAGAGCGAGTTTGTCGACGGGCTTCGCGTGACCGATGCCGAAACAGCAAAGGTCGCTGAAATGGTGTTGTCGGGTGCGATCAACAAGGAGTTGGTCGGCTGGATCAATGCGGCTGGCGGCAAAGCGCTAGGCATATCGGGCAAGGACGGCAATTTCGTTCGCGCAACCAAAGTGAAACGGACTCAGAAAGACCCTGACAGCAACATCGAACGAAGCATCGATCTGGGCTTTGTCGGCGAGCCGCAGCATGTTGACCGGAGCGTCATCGACACGATCAGCGGCGCTGGGATGATCCCCGTTATCGCGCCAATCGGCGTCGGTGATGATGGCCACACCTATAATATCAACGCCGACACGATGGCCGGCGCGATTGCTGGAGCGCTGGGGGCGTCGCGGCTGTTTCTTCTCACCGATGTCGCGGGTGTGCTCGACAAATCGGGGGAGTTGCTAACCGACCTCGATCCAAAGGCCATCGCCGCGTTGCAAGCCGACGGAACGATCAGCGGCGGGATGATCCCGAAAATCGAAACCTGCGCAAACGCGATTGCGGCGGGAGTCGATGCCGCAGTCATCCTCGACGGGCGCGTTGCGCACGCGATGCTCATCGAAATGTTCACCGACCAAGGCGCTGGAACGTTGATCCACGCGTAGCTGTTTTATATGGTTGATACAGCGAGCGGCCTCGTTTAATCGGGCGGCACGTTCCCTAAACGGAGAATAATATGCTGCTCGCGCTTGTTTCTATCATTGGCTATTTAGCGACGATCTTGTCGACGGTCGTCATTGTCCAATTCATTCTAAGCCTATTGATCGCGTTCAACGTGGTGAGCCTGTCGAACAATATTGTGGCGGCGATTTGGGAAGCGCTTAACAAAATTCTCGACCCGTTTTTAAAACCAATCCGCAAGATTATGCCCGATACCGGAATGATCGACTTTTCTCCAATGGTGCTGTTGATTGGTCTGCGGATATTCCAAATGCTGTTGATGGGCTTGGCAAATGATCTCGCTTCAGGCGGTTTGTGAGCACCGACAACATCATCGACGGCAAGGCCTTTGCCGCGAAGTTGCGGTTGCGTGTTGCCACGACCGTTCCGGCTTTTGAAGCAGCGACAGGCCGCGTTCCGGGGCTTGCGGTAGTGCTAGTCGGCAGCGATGCCGCAAGTCAGGTTTATGTCGGCTCAAAGAAAAAGGCGACGGTCGAAGCTGGCATGGCGAGCTTTGAGCATCTGTTGCCGGTCGATACGGACCAGGCCGACCTGATTGCATTGGTCGAACAGCTCAATGCCGACGAAACCGTTGATGGAATTCTAGTTCAGTTGCCGCTGCCACCGCATATGGATGACAAGGCGGTAATTGCCGCGATTGATCCGGCGAAGGATGTTGACGGCTTTCATGTCGTCAACGCGGGTAAGCTCGCGGTCGGTGAGGACTCGCTGGTGCCGTGCACACCGCTTGGCTGCCTGATGCTGCTGAAGGACAGGTTGGGCGATTTGACTGGGCTGAACGCGGTAATCATCGGGCGCTCGAACATCGTCGGCAAGCCGATGGCTCAGTTGCTGTTGGGCGAAAGCTGCACCGTTACCATCGCACACAGCCGGACGAAGGATTTGGCCGACGTTGTGCGCCGCGCCGACATCGTCGTCGCCGCCGTCGGTCGCGCCGAAATGGTCAAGGGCGATTGGCTGAAAGACAATGCGGTCGTGATCGACGTTGGCATCAACCGGCTTGCACCAGCCGACGGCCAAACCAAGGGCCGCCTTGTCGGCGACGTTGCCTTTGAAGAGGCATTGGGCCATGTTGGCGGCATAACGCCAGTGCCGGGCGGCGTCGGCCCGATGACCATCGCCTGCTTGCTAAGGAACACCGTCGTCGCTGCGCACCGCCGTGCGGGACTGACGGTACCGGAAGGAATTTGATGCGCCAATTCGCTGTTATCGCAATCGGTCTCGCGCTTGCCTCCTGCGCTGCCGGCCAGCCGGATCGCCCGCGCAACTTCGAACCAAAGCTTGCCAACCCGAGCGCGGTCATCGCCGCTGAAATCGCGTTCAACCGGCTGGCTCAGGACAAGGGTCAGTGGACCGCATTCCGCCAAACCGCCGGAAAAGACGCAGTGATGTTCGCGCCTCAACCGGTCAATGCGGGCGAATGGCTCAAAGGAAAGGTCGACCCGGCGACCTCGGTCAAATGGCAACCGCATAAAGCGTTTATGTCGTGCGACGGCAAAACC
>JANPAM010000345.1:0-5502 GCA_031429915.1 Sphingomonadales bacterium
CGTCAACCGGCGTGTATATGGTGTTGCCAACGGCGAATGGCGCACCAACTTTGACCGGCACATCGCTGACGCCGCTTTGCGGAATTGGGGCAGTAGATGCAGTTGCCAAAACGCCCCCGCCGTCGGTCACGCCGTCAACACTCCCGCATGATCCGAGCATCAGCATTGATGCAACCGCACCACCAAATTTAGTTGCGTACCTCATCGGCCAATAACCCCACTGAAAGCGCGTAAAAGTTCGAGCAATTATAGTCGAGTATCACACGGTAGTTGCCACCAAGTAAATAAGCCGTGTTTCCAGTACCATCGGGTTCGATCAAGGTCGCCATCATGCTGTCCTTGGGCCAAAATCCCCGCTGAGGTGCGATGCCCAATTGCCGCCATTCTGCGATGGTTTTCCATTGGCTGTGCCGGGCAAATACGCGCGGACACCGGGGAGCAACGGTTCGCGACTGGATCGACGCCCGGTTGAAGCTGGAGGGCACATTGACGGCAAAGCCCCATTCCTCGCCGCGTCGCCAGCCGGCGTTTACGAAATAATTGGCGATCGAGGTCATTGCGTCAACTTCACTTCGCCAGATGTCGGCATAGCCGTCACCATCGCCATCGCGCGCCAGTTTGAGATATACCGAAGGAAGAAACTGCGGTTTGCCAAGCGCCCCTGCCCAGCTTCCGGTAATCGCATATTGGGGGACGCCGCGGTCGATCATCTTCAGTACAGCGACCAGTTCGGCTTCAAACAACGAACGTCGGCGCCCTTCATAAGCCAATGACGCCAAGGCTTCGGGCGCGTTATAGTTACCCGTCACCGTGCCGTAGTTGGTCTCATGCCCGTAAATCGCGATCATCATTTCTTCGGGCACGCCGGTCTGCGCCTCGATCCGTGCCAGGACCGGCCGCAGCTCGGTATATTTAGACCGACCGCGACCAATCCGCTGCGCGTCAACATGCTTGGCCTTATAAGGCGCAAATTTGGGCACCGGCGCATCGGCGGCACCCTCCGGTTGAGCGCGGTCAAGGCGAACGACTTTTTCATTGTAAGCGAGCGATGGTAAAACGCGGTCAAGCGTTGCAGCGCTCACACCTTCACTCAATGCGCGTTGGCGAACTTGCGCTAGATATTGACGGAAGCCGCTCTCCGCAAAGACGGCTTGTTCACCGCCCGTTGTGGGTTGGGCAACGCTCGCCGGCGTAATCAGCAACGCAGCAACGCAGAAAGTTGAAGAAACCCAGTATTTGCGTTTTGTCACGCCACAGTCCTCATAAAAGCTCTCGTTACTTTGACACATCGGCGCTTCAGTGTGAATCCCCAATGTATCGAGTGATCAATAATTCCGGGGGCCGCGAAGCGCTTGCCAGCGCAACAATTGCATAATAAGGGCGACATCAGAGCGGACAGGTGGCCGAGTGGTTTAAGGCAACGGTCTTGAAAACCGTCGTAGGTGGAAGCTTACCGTGGGTTCGAATCCCACCCTGTCCGCCAAATTTTCCTTGCGCCGCATTTCCAAGTTGCGCTAGCTGAGTTCCATCTGGACAAAGCAACCTCCCGCTCAGGCGCATTAGCCCAAGTGTTGCCTTTTGACCTGTCTCGCGGGTTTGTAAGGCATTCATGATCATGGCGTCGGTCTCATCCCCTCCCAGTTTCTCCGAGCTTGTCCGCGTTTTTGCGCGCATCGGTTGCTTAAGTTTTGGCGGTCCTGCCGGCCAAATCGCGCTCATGCACCGCGAACTGGTCGACGAGCGGCAATGGGTCGATGAAGATCAATATCTAAGCGCGCTCAATTTCTGCCATTTGTTGCCCGGGCCTGAGGCGCAGCAGCTCGCTACTTGGATCGGCTGGCGGCTGCACGGAGTCAAGGGTGGGTTGGTTGCCGGAATGCTGTTCGTGGTTCCCGGCGCGCTCGTCATTCTGGCGCTGTCGATATTATACGCTTATTCAGCTAACCTCGACTGGTTTGCAGCGGCCTTCCTCGGCGTCAAGGCGGCGGTGCTGGCTATCGTGATACAAGCGCTGGTTCGAATTGGCGGCAGAGCGCTGAACACGCCGTTCAAAAAAGGGATCGCAGCCGTTGCGTTTGCGGCATTGTTTTTTTTCAACCTGCCGTTTCCAATTGTCGTTCTGGGCGCAGGACTCGTTGGGATAGTGGTGGCGACAAAGCGGCCTGAATGGCTTGCGCTGAAACCCGGGAATGCCGCTGCGTTGAGCAGCCCGCGGCCTTGGGCAGCGACCGTTCGTACGTTGCTTTTGTGGGCGACGATCTGGGCTGCTCCGATGGCGCCGGTTTACCTGACCGTCGGCCCTGACCACGTCTTGTGGGAGATCGGCAGCTTCTTTTCGCAGCTGGCGGTCGTGACCTTCGGCGGGGCATACGCTGTACTGGCCTATATGGCGCAGGAGGCGGTGCAGGGCTATGGATGGCTGTCGGCGGGCGAGATGGCGGACGGGTTGGGGCTGGCCGAAACGACTCCGGGGCCGCTGATTATGGTGACGCAGTTTGTCGGCTATCTCGCGGCATTTCGAGCGCCTGAGCCGTTCACGCCACTGGTTGCAGGCATTATCGGTGCCGGACTCACGACCTGGGTAACCTTCACACCATGTTTTCTGTGGATTTTTGCGCTTGCCCCCTGGATGGAACGGCTTGAAAGTCTGCGCTGGCTGAAGGGCGGTCTTTCGGCGCTGACTGCAGCGGTGGTTGGCGTTATCGCCAATCTGACAATGTGGTTCGCGCTGCACGTCCTGTTCGCGCGTGTTGGCGAGCGGCAGTATGGACCAGTCCGGCTATACTGGCCCGATACCGGCACATTCGTTTGGCAAGCGGCAGTGCTGGCCATATTGTCGGCGGCGCTCATTTTCCGGTTCAAATGGAACGTCATCAAAACGCTGGCCGCCGCCGGTATTGGCGGAGTGTTGCTAGGCCAGATAAGCTAGGCAGTTACTTCTCCGCCGACAGCTTTGCGCCGCTTTCGACATTTTCGTTGAACGCCGAGACAATGCTGTCGACCAGCCCCTGCACTTCTTCACTGGCGAACTGCTCGGCATCCTTGGCATTTGAGCCATAAGACCGTTCAGCCTTCACCATGATCGCGTGATAGGCGGCGCGTTCGGTCGTGCACGAACTCTCGGTGGTCTTGATAAACGCGCTCGGCGAAGCCTTCTCGCCGACCGCTGCATTATGCACCTCGATCATGCAATTGTTATACGCCTTGCGTGCGTTGTCGAGCGGATCGCCCTTCATTGCTGCCATGCTCAGCATCGTCGCTGCAACTAAAGTTAACATATCCAAACCCCCAGCTACTAAATCTTGTTCAGTCTATTCCAACCATTACCCGACATGATTATCACATCACCGGCTCCGCAATCAATATATCTGCGACGATTGACGCAAGCTGAACTATTTTATCAGTTTACCACCTTTTACAATGGCATCGACGCTCTCCAATTCGCGCACATTGGCCAACGGATCGCCTGTCACCGCGATAACATCGGCAAAGCGTCCGACAGCAATTGCCCCGACATCCTTTTCCCGGCCCAGCGCCTGAGCGGCGTTCCGTGTGGCGGCTTGAATAGCCTCGATTGGCGTCATGCCATATTGAACCATCGTCGCGAATTGCTTTCCAATCTGGCCGTGCGGCATAACGCCTGCGTCGGAACCAAACACCATCTTGACCCCGGCCTTATGGGCTTTACGGAAATTATCACGTTGTATTTGAGCAACTTCGCGGTCTTTTCTAAGATTATCCTCGAGAACCCCGTTTTTCGCACCTTCGGCCTGAGTGTAATCGGTGTTGTAGATATCCATCGTAAACCACACCGGACGCGCCCTCGCCGCCGCGAGCTTTATCCCTTCGTCGTCGACAAGGCTGGCATGTTCGATTGTGTCGATCCCCGCCTTGATCGCGGCTTTGATACCGTCACCGCCGTGCGCGTGGGCGGCAACCCGTAAACCCCATTGATGCGCCTCGTCAGCAATCACGCGTAGTTCGCTTTCGGAAAGCTGCTGCTGTCCCGGCTCGGTATTGCGCGAAAAGACGCCGCCGGTCGCGCAGACCTTGATGACTTCCGCTCCATATTTGCGCTGACGGCGTACTTGATAGCGAAGCTCGTCAGGACTGTCGGCAATACCCTCCTCCTTGTCTTCTTTCTCAAGGCTGGGCGGTAGAAACGTCGAGTCGCAATGCCCGCCGGTTGCACCAAGCGCAAAGCCAGCAGGAACGATGCGCGGACCTACGGCGTAATTATTCTCAATCGCCTGCTTCAAGCCAATGTCATTGCGATTACCCGACCCGACATTACGCACCGTCGTAAAGCCGGCATCAAGCATCGCCCGCGCGTTTCCAACCGCCGTCATTGCCCAGAAACTGTCGGTAAATTCCAACCCGCGATAGCCGCCGATGTCAGCAGGCCCGTCAAGATGGACGTGCATGTCGATCAGGCCCGGAAGGATCGTTTTGCCCGACAGGTCGATATGCTTGACGTCACTGCCCCACTTCACTGTACGCGTATCGGCGATACTGGTAATGCGGCCATCCTCGCCAACAAACACGGCAGGAAATTCGACGGTTTTGCCGGTCAGAACGTCAATCATTTTGTCAGCCGTGATTACGGTGTTTTGTGCCATCGCAGCATTTGAAAGGACACCAGAAATTGCAATCAGGCTTATGCCGATTCGCCCCAGATTTCTGCCGAAGTTTACAGTGAATTTCATTTTTTATTCCCTACTCAATCTCGTTGTCAAAGAGGATGGCAAATTCGGTGCGTGTAGGACAGCGGAAAACGCTCAGGGTGCCAGAACGGAAGGGAGCGCCATTTTACGCTGGTGCTGGCGATAGGCAATGGCTGCCCCCGCCATGAGCGCAAACGACGTGCCAAGCATCCATCCGCCAATAACGTCAGTCGGCCAGTGAACGCCGAGCATGATCCGCGAAAGGCCAGTCATGATAATCATCGCTGCCGCCGCCAGCTGCCAACCCGGGTGTCGGGCTTGTGGAACAAGCATAATAAAAAGGATGTAGACCATAGCGGCGTTGTTCGCATGGCCGCTGGGGTAAGCGGCACTGGTCACCGAATCGAGATGCGGAACAAAATCGGGACGTACCCGGGCAAAAATGCTTTTTAGCACTTCTGAAGTAAATGCCGCGACTAGGGTGGTAAGCCCCATGGCAATCGCCGAACCCAAACCCCACCAGCGCCAAAGCGCCATGGTGAGGACAGCCACGATGATGAACCGCTGAACGCCGCCGCCAATCCAGCTGATACCCCACATCGCGGCGATCAGTGCATTCGGCGCTTCACTGCGCTGCATGTTTAGTGCGTTAGAGACGGCGCGGTCGAATTCGTGAAGATACTGAGAATTTACCAAAAACCCGAGTGTAATCACCAACCCGAACAACACCAAGGCTGAGATGGCCAGCCACACCGGCAGAAGAGAAGCTTTTGTCACAAGTACGGGAAAAGCTGTTTGATTACATGGGTAAGAGAGGCTTGATCAGCGGCACCTAATG
>JANPAM010000346.1:0-6225 GCA_031429915.1 Sphingomonadales bacterium
CACGAACGGATGAATAGCAACACGATTAGGCCGCAGCGCTTTTGGTTTCAGACGCCTCAACCTTTTCGACCATTGCGACAAATTCGGTTAGTTCCTTAATCGCGCTTTCGATATCATCGCGTTGTGACTTGAGCAGTCCAATACGGTCGCGGCATTTCTCGATTGTGACTCGCCGCTGGATATTGCGGCCGTCATTCAGGTCATAGAGGTCTATCATCTCGCGTATCTCGCCAAGCGAAAACCCTACCCGTTTCGCTCGCAATATCCACGCTAGCCGCGCGCGGTCACGGGTAGAATAAATCCGAGCCAGCCCAAGTCGCTCGGGCGAAATCAGCCCTTGGTCTTCATAAAAGCGGAGCGCTCGCGCGGTAACGTCGAACTCGCCCGACAGGTCCGAAATGGTGAAGGATTCGCGGTTGAACGCGTCTGGCGTTTCAATAGTCGCATCGGCGTGTTTGGTATGGTGAGTTGATATGTCCATGACGGCGACGCCTTCCCTCTTTGTTGCCCTAACGTCACTAGTTTACGTTAGCGTAAACGTCAAGGAAGGAAATAGCGTGCGGCGTTAACCCGAACAAGACGCAGATGCGATATCGGCTGTTCTCTTAGGGGAAATATAATGAAGTTTGTTCAACTCAACTCGCGCGGCGGAAATTATCTGGTGGTGGCAGACAACGTCGCCTGGCTTCGCTCGTTCGAGAACGGGCAAACCCAGATTGGAATAATCGGCGGCGCGCCATTGCTCGTCGCCGGAACGATGGAAGAGACCGCAGCTACAATATTGGCAGGAATTTCCGAAAAGCCGCAAAACTTGTGAGCGCTATCCGCTTTTGAATACACCACAAATCAGCCGCTTACCGCTATTCCCGCTCGGATCGGTTTTATAATCGTCTGGCTTCTCGTGGATTACCACCGAAGCACCATCGGTATCGAGAACTTGCGCAAACATCGTGCCGGTTAACCTGGTTTCGATGACCAGCTTGCCGTCAGCATTGGCCGTCACATTAGGCATATCCCCCGAATGAGCGCCCATCGGGTTATCGCGGCCATGCTGTTTCATCGCCGGGTTCCAGTGCGGGCCAGCTGTCGTAAACTCGGGGCCATCGCAGCGACCAACGGCATGAACGTGCATCCCGTAAGTGCCCCTGCCCGGCGCATCAGCCGCGATGCGGAGCCACAAGCCATCGCTTCGTTGCGAAAGCGTGGCGACACCAGCAGCACTTCCGTCGGCGCGAATCAAATTGGCGCTGGCGACTTCGGATACCGAAACGCTCTCCGCCGTCTGGACGGTCGAGCAGCCAGTGACAGACAAAACAGCTAACAACATTGGAAGTTTGTACATGATTTACTCCAGCGATACCGGGTTATGATGTGGGGGTAACGCCAGACCGATGCAACGGGTTCCATCAGCCGACTATGGTCTGGTCCATTCCGCGCGCGGCACGCCTTGGGCGAAAAGTAACGCCGTCAGATTATTGTGCCGGATTGAAAAATTGGCAGCCTCGGCCAGTTGTGGCCTCGGATGATATCCAACGCCAAGCCCCTCGCCTTCGACGGCAGCCGCGATCATCGGCAGATCATTGGCACCGTCGCCCACCGCGAGTACATGATTCAAACGCAATTGCTTCGTTTTGGTCGCCGCCCGGAGCACTTCGCTTTTGGCCTGCGCATCGACAATATCGCCCGTTAAATTGCCCGTTAGCCGACCGTCAACGATCTCAAGAACATTGGCGTGAACTTCGGTAAAGCCGATTAGCGCTGCAACCGGCCCGGTAAATGCGGTAAAGCCACCCGACACCAATATGGTATGCGCGCCCCATCCGGCCATCGTTTGAACCAGCGTTTCACCGCCTGCCATCGGCTGCACGCGTTCGGCAAGGCACTGCGCAATGACGTCTTCGCTCAGCCCTGCCAGCAGAGCGACGCGCGCCTTCAACGCTTCGCCGAAATCGAGCTCGCCCGCCATCGCCCGTTCGGTGATAGCCGCGATTTCCGGCTTGATGCCTGCATAATCGGCGAGTTCGTCAATGCACTCGACGGTGATCATCGTCGAATCCATGTCTGATACGAGCAGCATTTTACGACGGCTTGTAGAGTGCTGCACGGCAATGTCTGCAAAGCCTTCCAGCGGGGCGAGCGCGAGCCGTGCATCAGCGACGCTGCCTTCGAAACCGATATCTACCGCTTTGCCTGGTTCGATCCACTCGACTTCGGCAGGCGCGCAACCCGCCGCTGCCAATCGGTCGCAGGCATCGGAAATTGTTCCGCTGGTCAGCGCATCTGCTGCTATAAAAGTGGAGATGGGCATATCGAATCCTGAAACCAAACCGAGCTTGGCGCTTATTGCTGGTCCAACCGCGAGCGGCAAGACCGCATTGGCGCTGCATCTAGCATCGAAGCGCGATGTGACGATAATCAACGCCGATAGCGCTCAGGTCTATAGCGATCTTCCTGTGCTGAGTGCTCAGCCGACGCCCGAGGAACAGGCCAGCGTTCAGCACCGCTTATTCGGCTATCTCGACGGGCGGATAGCGTGTTCAGCGGCGCGATGGGCGGCGGATGCGAAGGTTGCAATAGCCGAGGCGCATGGCGGCGGACGCCTGCCTGTGCTGGTCGGCGGTACCGGGCTTTATCTTCGCACCCTGCTGGATGGGATTGCGCCCGTCCCCGAGATCGACGCGGCCATCCGTGCCGAAATTCGCTTGCTGCCCGTGACAGCGGCTTACGCCCGGTTGGTAGCCGCCGATTCCGGGATGGCGGCTGCTTTGGCTCCGAGCGACAGTAGCCGGATATCGCGCGCGCTTGAGGTGATCGAGAGCACGGGACGAAGCATCGCCGATTGGCGCAAGGAAAAGGCGGGTGGGATCGGCGGCGAGATAGCGCTTCATCCGCTGGTGCTTCTCCCGCCGAGGGAGTGGCTTTATGCGCGGTGCGACGCACGGTTCGATGGTATGATGGATAATGGGGCTATTGAAGAAGTCGAAGCGCTGTTGGCGCGAGCCCTGCCGAGCGACGCACCGGTCATGCGCGCTATCGGCGTTCCGGAGATTTCAGCGATGCTGGGCGGCGAAATCACTCGCGAGGAAGCAGTCAATTTAGGCAAAATCGCCACCCGCCAATACGCCAAGCGACAGTTCACCTGGTTCCGAAATCAGTCACCCGGACACTGGCCTCGATGGGAACAAGAGATAAATAACTCAAATACCAATAAAATTGAAACAATATTTCAATCTTTATAGTTGACACATCATTTTCTAACCTTTAGCCAGCCCGCTCTTGCGAACCCTGTTGCGCTGCAACATAGGGCAGCTGCTTATGTTTTAAGGATACCCAAGTGCCCGAAAAATCCGGTGCCGACATACTGATCGAAACCTTGGTAGAACAAGGCGTGGATACCATTTTCGGCTATCCCGGCGGCGCTGTTTTGCCAATTTACGACGCGTTGTTCAAACACTCGAAAATCAAGCACGTTCTCGTCCGCCACGAGGCTGGAGCTGCCCACGCCGCCGAAGGCTATGCCCGTTCAACGGGCAAGCCTGGCGTCGTGCTCGTCACATCCGGTCCGGGCGCAACCAACGCGGTCACCGGTATCGCCGACGCGTTTCTGGACTCGATTCCGCTCGTCGTCATCACCGGGCAGGTTGCCACCAATTTGATCGGCAGCGATGCCTTTCAGGAGGCTGACACTGTTGGCATTACTCGCCATTGCTCAAAGCATAACTACCTCGTCAAAGACCCGGCAGAACTCGCCGCGGTTCTTAACGAGGCATTTCTGATCGCGACGACCGGCAGGCCCGGCCCCGTCGTCGTCGACATCCCCAAAAACGTGCAAGTTGCCACCGCTTTATTCGATCCGCGCCATAGCAATGGTTCTACCCGCCATAACCCACCGCGCGAAGCCGATTTCGCCGCTATCAATAAGGCGGTAGAGCTGTTGGCCAATGCCAAGGCACCCATACTCTACACCGGCGGCGGCATTATCAACTCCGGCCCTGATGCCAGTGCCGCACTTCGCGAACTGGCAGAACTGTGTAACGCGCCGGTAACATCGACGCTTATGGGCTTGGGTGCCTACCCCGCTTCAGGCGACGCCTGGCTTGGAATGCTTGGGATGCACGGCACCTACGAAGCCAATATGGCGATGAACCAGTGCGACGTGATGCTTTGCCTTGGGGCGAGATTTGACGACCGCATTACCGGCAGGCTGGATGCGTTCTCGCCTGACAGCATCAAGATCCATGTCGATATCGACCGAAGTTCGATGAACAAGACCGTTCGCGTTGATCTGCCCATTGTCGCTGACGTCGGCACCGCAATCCGGCAAATGATCGACGTCTGGAAGGGTCGCAAATATCCGGCTCCTGCCCTCACCGAATGGTGGTCGAAGATCAAAGGTTGGCGCGCGGTCGAGTGTCTGAACTATCCGGCAAGCACCGCGGAAATCATGCCGCAATATGCAATTGGACGGCTCTACGAGGCGACCAAACACCGCGACCCGATCATCACTACGGAGGTTGGCCAGCACCAGATGTGGGCCGCTCAGCATTTTCATTTCGAAGGCCCCAATAAATGGCTGACAAGCGGCGGGCTCGGAACGATGGGCTACGGCCTGCCAGCAGCGATTGGCGCTCAAATGGGCGCACCTGACGCCTTAGTCATCGACATCGCCGGTGAAGCGTCGATCCAGATGAATATCCAGGAACTCGGCACGGCTACGCAGTATCGCCTGCCGGTAAAAGTCTTTATTCTCAACAATGAATATATGGGCATGGTCCGCCAGTGGCAGCAACTGACCTATGAGAGCCGCTATTCGGAAAGCTATTCGGATAGCCTACCCGATTTCGTAGCCTTGGCCGAGGCCTATGGCTGGAAAGGCATTCGCTGCGACGACCCGGCAAAGCTTGATGCCGCAATCGCCGAAATGCTAGAATATGACGGCCCGGTCATGTTCGACTGTCGCGTTTCAAAAACCGCAAACTGCTTTCCGATGATCCCCTCAGGAGCGGCGCATACCGAGATGATCCTGCATTCTGACGAAGTTTCCGGCACAATGGACGATGAAGCAAAGGCGCTAGTCTGATGCATATCACCAAAGAAACTGGCGAACGCCACGTGCTGACGCTCACCGTCGATAACGAGGCCGGAACGCTTGCCCGGATCGCTGGAATGTTCACTTCGCGCGGCTATAACATCGACAGCCTGACCGTTGCCGACATCTCCGAAGACCATGCCACCAGTCGTATAACCATCGTCACCAAAGGCCCGCCGCCAGTGATCGACCAGATCATTGCACAATGTGAACGGCTGGTGCCTGTTCACAAAGTAACCGACCTCACCGAAGCTGGACCGCATGTCGAGCGCGAACTCGCACTGGTGAAGGTCAGCGGCTGCGGCGATCAGCGGGTGGAGGCAATGCGGCTCGCCGACATCTACCGCGCCCGGGTTATCGACGCGACGGTTAATAGCTTCATTTTTGAAATTACCGGCGGGCCGGACAAGATCGACACTTTCGTGACGCTGATGCGCGAAGTCGGCCTGGTCGAGGTTGGCCGAACCGGAATTGTCGGCCTGATGCGCGGCTCAGGAACGAGTTAAACCAAATCACCGTCATCCTGAACTCGATTCAGGATAACGAACCACCGCTTGTTATCCTGAAACAAGTTCAGGATGACGAAATCTAGGGGAAGTATAATGAAGGTTTATTACGACGCCGATTGCGATCTCGGCCTGATCAAGGATAAGAAGGTCGCGATTGTCGGCTATGGCAGTCAGGGTCATGCCCACGCTCAGAATTTGCGTGATAGCGGCGTGGCTGATGTGGCGATCGCTTTGCGCGCCGGATCCGCAACCGCGACCAAGGCGGAGAACGCGGGCTTCAAGGTCATGGCCAATGCCGACGCGGCGGCTTGGGCGGACATCCTCATGATCCTCGCCCCCGACGAGCATCAGGCGGCGATCTATGCCGACGATCTTCACACAAACATGAAGCCCGGCGCAGCGCTGGCGTTCGCCCACGGCCTCAATATCCATTTCGGCCTGATTGAACCGCGTGATGATATCGACGTCATCATGATTGCCCCCAAAGGCCCCGGCCATACCGTGCGCAGCGAATATCAAAAAGGCGGCGGCGTGCCCTGCCTGATCGCAGTGCATCAGGACAAAAGCGGCAACGCGCACGACATCGGTCTGGCTTATGCCAGCGGCGTTGGCGGCGGGCGTTCGGGC
>JANPAM010000347.1:0-1721 GCA_031429915.1 Sphingomonadales bacterium
GAAGGTGCAGTGGCTGAAGTGTCGGCCATGCCGGGCGCACCGTCCGCGCAGAATTGGCTGGCGAAGGCGAGGCGATACACTCAGGCACGCAAAGCGCTCGATTTACTCGAAAGAAGCGCCATCGTTGCCCCCGCCGCCGTAATGATTGCACCGCCGGCGCCGATTATCGCGCAACCCGATCCATCGATTGAACCGCTCATCCCGTGAAGTAATTGCGACAAACATTGTCATAAATCTTTCATAAATTCACCGAGTGCATATATCGGGGCTATGGCAACCCGATTCACAACGATTTCCGGATCAATTGGACGCGCGCAGGACCACAGCCTGGCACCGGCATTGCCGATTCTGATGCGTGAAGCCTTGTCCTTTGCCTACGTGCGGACCTGCGCGACCTTTTCCAGCACAGTTCCGCTGGATGTCGATGGCGAAGGACGCGCCGTTATGGTTGTCCCCGGCTTCATGGCGTCGGACCAGACAACCGCAAGGCTGCGACGGTCGCTATCGGCGGGTGGTTTTCAAACTCACGGATGGGGCCTTGGCCGTAACCGGGGAATAAAAGTCGATATTTTCCAGCGCCTTGATGACCGGATTGATGCGCTTCCCACTGACGCACCACTCACGCTTGTCGGGTGGAGCCTTGGCGGCTTGATCGCTCGAGAATATGCCAAGCACGCGCCGCACCGTGTGGCGAAAGTCGTCACTTTGGGCAGTCCATTCTCCGGCGATTTGCGCGCCAACAATGCATGGCGCATCTATGAATTTGTCGCCGGACATAAAATCGATTCGCCGCCGATCAAAGTGATGCTGGGTGAAAAACCGCCGGTTCCAACCTGCGCATTCTGGTCGACACAAGACGGCATTGTAGCACCCAATTCAGCGCGCGGAATGCGCCACGAATCGGATCACCGAATTGAACTGGATTGCAGCCACATGGCATTCGTAGCGCGGCCCGATGCGATCAGGGCAATTGCCAAGGCGATTGTGGCCTAGCACCAACTTCGTCGCCCGTCTTCATACCAGCGGGCCAAGCCATCATCGACCAGCACCCCGCCGATACTCTCGCCACCGCGCGTCAATATTCGTAGCTGTCGGCCATATCGGTCGGTATCGCGGTCGATAGTGTCGATCGAAAATGTGCCTGCATTGAGCAGAGCCTGTAGTTGTCGGGTTGCAGCCGCGCCAAGCTCCGCCTCCCTGCTGCACCGTGCGGGGTGGGTTTCGGGGGTATCGATGTCGGCAATGCGGATGTTGTTGCCCTGATACCAAATGGTGTCGCCATCGACGACGCAGTTGGTGCCACCGCCTGAATGGCAAAAGCTGAAGCGCGCTGATTCTATGTCAGTGGCACCAGCGACCGATGCAGCGAGCGGTATCGATTGCGCGCTATATCCCAGATAATCGGGAACGAACCAAAAGAAGGCGAAGGTGGAGATCCCGATATTGAAGATTGTCGTGCCTGACGGATTCCAGCCAATCGTTCGCCCACGTTGCTGTCTTAAAGGTTGAATGGTCTGGCGGGCCGTTGCGCGTTCGCGTTGTTGCAGCCTTTCATGAGCAGCGGCCATATCTGCCGTGCACTGGTCAAGTCGGGCAATGGCATCACCGTTGCGGGCTTTGGCTCTCGCAGCAGCATCCCTGATTGCCTGCGCGGTATCGAAGCGGACCATTTTTCCCATGCCAGGTGATGTCGCATGGCGGTGGTCAACAATCTCCTAAGG
>JANPAM010000348.1:0-2453 GCA_031429915.1 Sphingomonadales bacterium
GCCACGCGATTCATTCGTTTCTGCTCCGCGCAATAAAATTCAGCGATCTGCGTTTTCAACAGAATAGGGCAGATAGCTGACTTTTGTGCTGTGTGGCATTCAGGTCGGCTTAGCTGACATCGCGTCCGACGGCGAGCACGCCTCCGCGGCAAACGCATTCCACGCCGTAGTGAGGGATAGAAAAGCAAACGCGGCGGCTTTTCGCTGATGACCTTAGATGTAGGATCGCAACGCGAGACAACTCAGAAGTCGCACGCTTGACGGCTCGTCCAATCAAGCTAACATAACTTGATGCCAGCGGAACCGCCAACCGATCCCTTCGCGCCCTTCAGAAGCTTGGTCGGCGAATGGGAGAAGCTGGCCAACACGCACGGCGCCGAATGGCTCCAGAAACCCGAGGTTGCCCAAGCTATGCAAAAGGTGAGCTCGGCCCGCCTGCAGGCGCAGGCCACTTCTGACGAGGCGATGGGAAAGATCCTCGGTGCAGCCAACATGCCGAGCAAAGCCGATATCGAGGCGATCGGCATGCGACTGGGTCAGATCGAAGCGACGCTCGCACGGATCGAAGCCAACCAGCGAGGCTTGACCTCCGGTGCGCGCAGTTCTGCCCCGAAGCGAACGCGCAAGCCCACGAGCTGACATGGCCTCCACCGCACCAATCGAGACGATGCAGCTCGAATTCGAGCGGATGCTGCAACGCAATATCAAAGGGCTCGGATACTTCTCCTCGGCCGCGCCGGTGTTGGGGGCGACGCCAAAGGACACCTTGGTCGCGCAAGGGCCGTGGCGGCTCTATCACTACCATCCGCGGGTAGATGAGGTGTACCGCGTGCCGGTAGTCCTCGTGATGGCTACCACCAACCGCGGTTATATTTTCGACATGGTGCCCGGTCAGAGTCTGGTCGAGTTTCTGCTCGATCGTGGATACGACGTCTACATGATCGACTGGGAGGCGCCCCGGTCCGAAGATCGCGGCCTGACGCTTGCCAACTATGTATTCGATTTTGTCGGAGGCTCGATTGAGCGGGTGAAGGCTAACTCGGGCGAGCGGGACGTTTCGTTGCTCGGTTATTGCATGGGCGGCGTGCTGTCGGTGTTGTGGTCGGCACTCGAACAAGCGAGCGGGCCGGCCAACCTGGCGGTGTTCACGACGCCGGTGAACTTCAAAGCCATGACAATGTTCCAGGCATGGTCAGATGAGCGTTATTTCGATGTCGATCGGCTGGTCGACACGCTCGGCCTTGCGCCGGCCGACATGCTCTATGCGGCATTCGACATGCTGCGGCCGGGGTCACGGATCGCGGGCAACATTCGGCTTACCGACAAGATGTGGGACGACGACTTCGTCAAGGCCCACCGTATGTTCGATCGCTGGAGCAGCGACATTCTCCCGCTCGCTGGCGAATACTTTCGCGAGACGACTAAGAAACTGGTCTGGGAAAACGCGCTGATGGAAGGGACTATGACCGTCGCCGGCCAAAATGTTGACTTGGCCGCCATCACCTGTCCGTTCCTGCATGTCACCGCCGAGCACGACCACATCGTGACGACAGAGGCGTCGGCACCCCTCATCGAAATGGTCGGGTCGGTGGACAAGGAACAAGTAGTCCTCAAGGGCGGCCATGTCAGCCTTGTCGGCGGACCGAACGCGGTCAAGCGGCTGTGGCCAAAGCTAGACCAATGGTTGGCGGAGAAAAGCGTGTGAGCGGGTCTGAAGGCTTTCAAAGCAACCTGGAGTTCCGGTCTTTTCGCGCTGCCGAACGCGATGCACTCGAGCGTTTTGTGTTCGATCTGCCAGCGCACGACCTTCTGTTCCTGGATCGTGACCTAAGACACCCAAAGGTAATTGCCGCTTGGGTCGACGCGGTGGAGTCCGGTGAGATTGCTAGCTTCATTGCCGTGAGGGACGATCGCATCCTGGCAACTACTGCAAACATTCGCGACCCCCTGAGTTGGTCCCGGCACGTTTGCGAGATCCGGCTCCTAGTACTGCCGGAAGCGCGTGGACAGGGGATCGGACGGGCGCTTCTCGATCGATCGATCGAGCGGGCGGTGGCAGATGGTGCAACCAAGCTCGTGGCCCGTATGACACCCGACCAAACCGGTGCAATCACGCTGTTTGAAGAAAGCGGTTTCCGTGGGGAAGCGCTGCTCGCCAGTCATCTCCGCGATGAAGCTGGTGGAGTGCACGACCTGGCAATACTTGCGCTCGATCCGGCTCGAGAGGCCGCTAAGCTGGCGGCGTTCACTTAGGCGTGCATTTTCAACGGGGACGCCGCTGAGACTTAAAATAAAACTAGATCGCTTTCACGATAAGACTGCAATTGGGCCGGGAGCGGACTGTCGCGTTTTCTACCGCTTCAATTCGAAAGCGGTCGTTCGTCACGAGGGTCAGACCCACGAAAACGACTTTACGGGCAACATTTCGCGTGATTCCGACGGATGAATGCTGC
>JANPAM010000349.1:0-2813 GCA_031429915.1 Sphingomonadales bacterium
CTTCACTTCGCCTGCTTACGCAACAAGGTCGAGACCGGTTCGTGAAAGGTTGGGTTGCATGCCATCCTTGTCGCTGTTGGCGCTTTTAGCGGAAAGGACAAGTCTACGAAGAGATGCCGACGCCAGATGAAGCGCCAATATAGACTCGGCTCCTTGGTTCGCATTTACACCTTGTGAGGTGACGCCGTCATGACAGATACCACGCTCCGCATCCGCGAGCGACACACCACGATCATTATCGCCAAAGAACCAATTGTACGCTTCATGAGCAATGCTTAGCCACTTCCGCTCACCTGTTGCCTGAAAGGCTGCATCGCACGCGTCAATGGCCGCCCATGCTTCGACCGGCTGTTGATCAAACGGCAATGCGGTTAAATGATCGCGGTTGAAACTGTCTGAGCCCACAGGTCGGAAATGGCCGTTATCGGCCTTTTGCTGTTCCATTATCCATTCAAGCGTTTCCAAACCGCACGCAATATATTCCGGTTTGTCAAGAGCGTGGCCCATACGCAGCAATGCTTCTGGTAGGCGGCAGTTATCGTAGGCGAGCACAATCTCGAACCAGGTCCAATCTGGCCGACGTGTTCCAGCCTATATCGCACCGAGCTGGTTTCCTGCCCGGGCGAGAATAGCCAGCGATAGGTTATCACGCGGATCGACCTCAAGCACTTTTAGCGCAGCCAGCGCGGCAAAAGCCAACGCCCGTGGGCTGTCGAAACCGAGCGCAGATTTCGCTGTCCGTTTGAACAACGAGATCGCCCAATCGCGCAGGCTATCATTTCGCGCGTCGGATATGGTGCAACCAAGCGCCCATAACGTACGCCCATTGCTATCCTCTGACCCAACGTCTTCGAGCCAACGGCGGTCATAGCCCATGAAATTGCGGAAATGACCAGCGTCGGCATTCCAAGCATGATTGACAAAGGCAGCGTAGGTCAGCGCCAGCTTGTCGGCTTCGATTTGCTGATGCTTGGGAACGTAATGCATCAGCATCAAGGCACGGGCGTTATCGTCGATGCAATATCCGTGGTTGCGATCGGGTATTGCATAGCTGCTGTGCTGAAATATTCCGGTGCTGTCGCTAAAACTGCGTATGCCTTCAAAACCTAACGGCACTGCGGCCATCGCCTCCGCCCGTTGGCGTTGGGTGGCGACATTGGAAACCCGCGCGTCGCGTATCAGGTCCATCGACCGTGCGGCAAATGTCGACCACAGCATTTCGCGGCCACGAAGATAGGCACGTTGTTGCAATGCGAGAAGTTCTTGCGGATCGCCGAGTAAACGGCTCACTGCACCTGCAATTGCGCGCCCGTCATTGAACGGCACCAATACGCCGTGATCGTCATCAAGCAATTCACAAGCATGGATATACGGGGTCGAAACCACCGCTTTGCCCAGTGCGACCGCATACGATAATGTTCCAGAGGTTGACTGCCCAGCACCCGGATAGGGCGTGACGTAAATGTCCGCTGCCTCAATCAAATCCAGCAGATCGTCGCGATCAAAAAAAGCATCAAACCAGCGAACGTGACCGGTCATTCCGAGATCGGCTATTTGCTGCTTCAACCTGTCGCGATAGGCTTCGCCTTCGCGTTCGAATAAATTCGGATGGGTCGCACCAACAATGCAATAGATTGTATTAGGGTAGCGCGACACGATTTCTGGAAGCGCTGTCACGACATTTTCGATACCCTTGCCCGGCGAAAGCAGGCCGAAGGTCATCATAACATTTTGTCCGTCCAGCCCCAGTTTTTGCTTAAACTGCGTGGTTCGACCAAAGGGCCGGTCGGGAACGCCGTGCTCGATCAAGATGACCTGATCCGCATCCGCACCGTAAAAATCGAGTAGCAATTTGCGACCTACAGCTGACATCACGACGAGGCGCGATGCTCGGGCAACCAGGCGCTGCATAACGCGCAATTGATCGGCGTCAGGATGGGATAACACGGTGTGCAACGTCACAATTACAGGTGCCGCAACGCCGTCGACCAAAGCCAATATATTGTCACCTGCGGGTCCGCCATACAAGCCGAACTCGTGCTGAATCCATACGACATCTGGCTTGCTACGGTTGATCTCGCGTGCTGTTGCTGTGAAACTCCCGCGATCTCCCTCTTTTATTGTGGCGACGACGGTCTTCCCATATTTGAATTGCGAACTTGCACGGGTTAAAGCGTAGATATCGATTTCAGCGTTTGGAAATGACTCTACTATCGATGAACGGACATCGTCGGTGAATGTCGCGATTCCGCATCTGCGCGGCGGGAAAGTTCCGATCAATGCGATCTTCGCAGCAGCAAAATCATTGCCAACGATCAAGGCATTCATCTGCTCAGCGCTGGCATCGCGAATGATCGAGTCATGGACGCCAGTTTTACCCAAAATCAGGGACAGATGATCTGTGTTGCTACCCGTTGCGATAGCATAATCGGGGCGCAATGAGGGGATGCTGCTCAAGGTCATCATTCGCTCTCTGTTGATGTCTAAATGAATATAGCAAACCAGACTGAAACTGTGTTTGTTCCAGCAGGTGATTTATCGAGCGCCGAAGCGAGCATATAAAAAGGCCCAGATCGCTGCTTGCGCAGAACGATCCGGGCCCAGCCTGCCTGTTAAGCATAAAGTTAGCGTATTATCTAACCGATCCGCGACGGACCAGATTGACGATCGCTAGCAAAACGACTGCGCCGATGAATGATGCAATCAGCGAACGAATGTCAAATGCGCCGCTGGTGATCGGTGCGCCGCCCATGAGTGGCGTAATCAGGAAACCGGCTAAAACTGCGCCGACCAAACCTACAACGACATTAAGA
>JANPAM010000350.1:0-3565 GCA_031429915.1 Sphingomonadales bacterium
GTTTCGGATGACATCGTCGATGCGCTGATCGGTGACAAGCTGGACTCGATGCCTGCGGATCAAGGCGCGATCTTTGTCGGCTATCCGCGCACTGCGGCGCAGGCGCCTTCGTTAGACGGCATACTCGAATCGCGTGGACGCAAGCTCGATCATGTCATTGAACTCGAAGTCGATGAAGACGCGCTGGTTGACCGGATCACTGGTAGATTCTCGTGCGAGAAGTGTGGTGAAAATTATCATGATCGCCACAAGCTTCCGGAAAAAACCGGGGTCTGCGACGAATGCGGCTCGACCGAATTCAAGCGCCGCCCCGACGACAATGAAGAAACTGTGCGCACGCGCATGGCAGAATATCGTGCCAAGACTGCGCCGATTCTTCCGATCTACAATGAACGCGGGCTAGTCAGCCGTGTCGACGGCATGGCGTCGATTGACGAAGTAACTGCGGCGATCACGGCAATATTGACTTAGCGGTTTCAACCGCCGTCACCCTGAACATGTTTCAGGGTCCATTTAGCCTCTCAACGCTTGGCATGGAATGCATAAAGGACCCTGAAACAAGTTCAGGGTGACGAGCGTCGAAGTGGGCGCTAAACTCAGCAGTATGAAATACTATTTTTTCGCTGCGGCTACAATAATGGCCATCTCGTCCCCAGCTTTCGCCGAAGTTAAAACTGTCACCGACGCTGGCTTTAACATTGTGCATATTGCCGAGGTTGCAGCCGAGCCCGACGTCATCTGGAAACGCCTGATTGCGCCAAAGAACTACTGGAGCAAGGCGCATAGCTGGTCTGGGTCGTCCGAAGGCTTTTACATCGACGCGCAAGCGAATGGATGTTTCTGCGAAATGTTTCAAGAAAAGGGCGCTGACGGCAAAACCAAAACCACCGGCAGCGTCGAGCATATGCGCGTGATCTTCGCCCAGCCCGGTAAAGTACTTCGGATGCAGGGTGCGCTCGGGCCGTTGCAGTCGGAAGCGGTACTGGGCACGCTAACGGTTGCCATTGAGCCACTGAAAGGCGGCGATGGCAGCAAGCTTAGCTTTTCTTATGTTGTTGGCGGCTACATGCGCTACAAAACGACAGAAATTGCACCCGCAGTCGACAAAGTATTGGGTGAACAGTTCAAGTCGCTGATCTCACCTTACACCGCGAAAATTGGCGATGAAGCAAAAGTGGGTGGCTTCTCGCTCGATGTCGAGAAACTGGATCCGGTTCCTGCGAGCGATGCGGGAGAGACTGCGGTCGAAGCTTCAGCAGTAACCGTTGCCCCGGATAAAACTGCCGAGCCAGAACGCTAACGCCAGTGGCCAGCGCACCAGCCAAGCCATCAAAAACGCGGTTGAAAGACACCGTCGAGATTGGCTGGTGTGAATTGGTCGATATCCCGAGCCTTGGTCTGTGCAAAGTGCATGCAAAGATGGACAGTGGCGCGGCAACATCCTCAATTCACGCCAGCCGTGTCAAACCATTTGTCCGCGATGGCAACTTATGGGTCGAATTCTGGTTTAGACTAAATGTTGGCGAAAAACCCAAACGTTACACAGCGCTCGTGATCGACCGCCGAATAGTTCGCAGTTCCAACGGACTTCACCAGGAACGATATGTCATCGAAGCGCAATTTTGTCTCGGTAAGCTGTGCTGGCAGGGCCAGCTTACCCTCGCAAACAGGCGGTCGATGGCGTTTCCCTTGCTAATCGGGCGGCGGGCGCTAAGGCGCGGCTTCCTGGTCAATAGCGGGCGGAGCTGGACCCTCGGGAAACCCGCTAAGAAGGAATAATATTAGATGAAAATTGCGATGTTGGCGCGAAACGCCGACCTTTATTCGCACCGCCGCATTGTGGAGGCTGCGGAGGCGCGGGGACACGAAATCGACGTGCTCAATACGCTGCGGGTGACCATGAACATCACGTCGCATCGGCCCGAAGCATATTATCGTGGAGAAAAGCTCGGAAAATATGACGCTGTGATTCCCCGTATCGGCGCGTCGATCACATTTTACGGGTTGGCGGTGTTGCGCCAGTTCGAGATGATGAACGTCTGGCCGCTAAATGAAAGCGTCGCTATCGGTCGGTCGCGTGACAAATTGCGATCATTACAAATATTGGCTAAAAAGGGCTTGGGTCTGCCGGTCACCGCCTTCGCCCACGACCCGCGCCAGACCGATGAAGTCATCAAGATGGTTGGCGGCGCGCCTGTCGTGATCAAGCTGCTCGAAGGTACACAGGGCATCGGTGTGGTACTCGGCGAAACCGAGAACTCGGCGCGATCGGTTATCGAGGCATTTCGCGGCGCGAACGTGAACATTCTTGTGCAAGAATTCATCAAGGAAGCAAACGGATCGGACATCCGCTGCTTCGTGATCGGCAACAAGGTGGTTGCCGCGATGCAGAGACAGGGCGCCGAAGGCGATTTCCGCTCAAACCTCCACCGTGGCGGTACCGCCAGCGCGATAAAAATTACGCCTGAAGAACGCTCAACCGCAGTACGTGCCGCGCGCGCGATGGGCTTAAACGTCGCCGGTGTCGATTTGCTACGCTCCAATCACGGCCCCGTAATTATGGAAGTCAACAGTTCACCCGGGCTGGAGGGCATCGAAAAGGCAAGCGGCAAGGATATCGCGTGCCGGATCATCGAGTTTATCGAAGAACATGCTGTGGCGGGTAAAACGAAGACAAAAGGGCGCGGATAGCCGTTCCGCAGACTTGACAGCAAAGCCGACTCGCCGTAAGGCCGCGTCAATTCCGAACCACTGGTGAGCCCGGCAACGCTTTAATGCGTCGCTGGCTTTGTGCGTTTCGGAAGACCATCAGCGTTGAGATAAGGCAGCCTTCAGGCACCTTGTGGAGCAGGAGAATACAAGTGGCACGTATTGCCGGAGTTAACATTCCAACCAACAAGCGCGTGATCATTGCGCTTACATACATTCACGGAATCGGTCGCACAAAGGCGCTCGAGATCGCGGATAAGTTGAAAATTGATCATAGCCGTCGTGTGCAAGATCTTTCGGATGCCGAAGTGTTGCAAATCCGCGAAACCATCGATGCCGATCACACTGTAGAAGGCGATCTTCGCCGGACAGTGTCGATGAACATCAAACGCCTTATGGACCTTGCCTGCTACCGTGGCCTTCGCCACCGTAAGGGGCTTCCGGTTCGTGGCCAGCGTACGCATACCAATGCGCGCACCCGCAAGGGCAAGCCAAAGGCAATCGCGGGTAAGAAGAAGTAAGCAGGGCTAGCGCCCACTTACTTTTTTCGCATATTTCGAATAGGATACACACAAAATGGCAGGCGAACCAAAGCGCATTAAGAAGCGGGAACGCAAGAATATTTCGGCGGGTGTTGCCCATGTCAACGCCAGCTTTAACAACACGATGATCACGATCACCGATGCGCAGGGCAACACGATCAGCTGGTCGTCCGCCGGCACGATGGGCTTCAAGGGCAGCCGCAAATCGACGCCATATGCGGCGCAGGTTGCCGCTGATGACGCCGGCAAGAAGGCCGCCGAACACGGCGTGCGCACGCTTGAAGTTGAGGTCAAGGGCCCCGGCTCTGGCCGTG
>JANPAM010000351.1:0-4888 GCA_031429915.1 Sphingomonadales bacterium
GGCACCGATTTCGTGGACGAGGATTTTGATCCGCGCCTTGTAGATATTGTCGCGGCGGCCGTAACGGTTGTAAACACGCAGGCACGCCTCGACATAGCTCAGCAAATCTTCGGCGCGAACGAACGGGTTGATCTCGGGCGCGATCATCGGCGTACGGCCCATGCCGCCGCCAACAAATACTCGACCGCCCAGCACGCCGTCCTGCTTGACCAGCTCAATACCGATATCATGCAGCCGCATCGCGGCGCGGTCTTCGGGCGAGGCAATCACCGCAATCTTGAACTTGCGCGGCAAATAGCTGAATTCGGGGTGGAAGGTCGACCACTGGCGAAGCAGTTCGGCCCACGGACGCGGGTCGGCGACTTCATCGGCAGCAGCCCCCGCATATTGGTCCGACGAAATGTTGCGGATGCAGTTGCCGCTGGTTTGGATGGCGTGCATTTCGACCTGCGCCAGTTCGGCAAGAAGGTCAGCGCATTCCTCAAGCTTGATCCAGTTATACTGGATGTTCTGCCGCGTTGTGAAATGGCCGTAACCACGATCATATTTGCGCGCGATGTGCGCCAGCACATGCATCTGGCGGCTGTCGAGCGTGCCATAGGGTACCGCTACGCGCAGCATATAGGCGTGGAGTTGCAGATACAGCCCGTTCATCAACCGAAGCGGTTTGAACTGATCCTCGGTCATCTCGCCCGACAGGCGCCGCCTTACCTGATCGCGGAATTCCTCGACTCGAGCATCGACAATGGCTTGGTCAAAATTGTCGTATTTATACATATCAAATTACCCATTCGCCGGCGGTTGGATCGGCTGGCTTTAGTGTCAGGTCGGGCCGCACCGTTGGTCCAAGCGCTCGAACGCGGTCCTTGATGTGCGCCGGACGGGGACCTTCGGGCGTCGCAATCGCGTCGATGATGTAAGGCGCGTTGACCCGGCGCGAGCCTTCTTCGGCGTGCAACACGGCTTCGCCCAGTTCGCCGACATCGGCGGCGTCTTCGACATGGATCGACCAGCTTTCGCCGGTCCACCAGGTGACTGCACCCGAACCTAAATCATTGCCCGTCAATATTTTCACGCCAATTGCTCCGCTTGTTTGGCAAATGCGCGGAGCCTGTCCTGCGCATCGGATTTCATTACGACTTCACCGACAATGATTATCGCTGGCGATGCAACGCCCTCACGCTCGATCATGTCGCCCAAGTCAGTAAGTAAAGTGCGAATGGCGCGCGAACCTTTGCGCGTGACGCGCTCGAGAACTGCGACTGGCATGTCGGGCGACACGCCATCGGAAATCAGTTTCTCGGTGATGTCTGCGGCGGTGGCGACGCCCATATAGATAACGAGCGTGCGTCCCTTGCCAGCGAGGCCAGCCCAATTCTGGCCGGTCAGCCCTTTGCACTGGCCAGCAACAAAGCTGACCGCGCTCGATGCGTCGCGGTGGGTGAGGGGAAGCATCGCTTCCGCCGCACCACCCATCGCCGCTGAAATGCCGGGCACAACTTCGACCGCTATGCCCGCGTCGCGACAAGCCTCGGCCTCTTCGCCGCCGCGTCCGAAAATGAAGGGGTCACCGCCCTTTAAACGCACGACCAGATGCCCAGCCTGTGCTTCGCGGACGAGAATGTCGTTGATGCCCTCCTGCGGCACCGAATGCTTGCTTCGCTGCTTGGCGACCGAAATCAGCCTTGCCGCCGTGTTGACCATCGCCATAATGGCATCATCGACCAGCCCATCATGTACCACGACATCGGCAGCCGCGATCAACCGCGCCGCTTTGAGCGTTAGCAATTCGGGATCGCCCGGACCTGCGCCAACCAGATAGACTCGTGCCTTTTCCATCCCACCAACATGCCCATGCGATGTGACAGCTTCAAATCAGGATATATTGGCGTCGCGGTAGAAGAACTTTAGCGCGCTATTTCGGCACGAAAACCGGAGCGCTATCATCGGCTTCCAATCCGATACCGATCATCGCCTTTGGCACATCGTTTTCTGAGGAGACCACTGGGTACGCACAATAATCGGCGGCGTAATAGGCACTTGGCCGGTGGTTGCCCGATAGCCCGACGCCGCCAAATGGTGCCGATGATGATGCGCCATTCGTCGGCGCGTTCCAGTTGACGATACCCGCCCGGCTGTTCGCCCAGAATTCGTCATATTGCGCAGGCGTTCCGCCAATCAGCGATGCCGACAGCCCGAAACGGGTGTTATTAGCTTCGTTAATTGCGGCTTCGAAATCGGGGACACGAATGACTTGCAGCAATGGTCCGAACAATTCGATATCGGGGCGTTCGACCATGTCGGTGACGTCTATGATTCCGGGTCGAAGGAATGGACGGCCTTGCACCGGGGCCGCCATATGTTTGATTGGCTTTCCACCTCTGCTCATCAGCGCCAGAAAGCTCTCGACCAGATTGTCACATACGTCGTTGTCAATGACCGGACCCATAAACGGTTGAGGCTCGCTGTGCGGTTCACTGATCACAAGACGGTCAGCAATTTTTTTGACCTCGCCCACCACTAGATCGAACATATCGTCGCGCACAATCAGTCGCCGTGCCGCGGTGCAGCGCTGCCCGGCACTGAGGAACGCGGACTGCACAACCAACACGGCGGCGCTGTGGACATCGCGCGTGTCCCAGACGATAATCGGATTGTTTCCGCCCATTTCGAGCGCGAGTATTTTGTCAGGCCGATGGGCAAACTGGCGATTGAGGGCAATGCCCGTCTGCGCCGAGCCGGTGAACAGCAGGCCATCGATATCGGCGTGCATTGATAGGGCTTTGCCAATATCAGGCCCGCCATGCGCGATCCGGACGACGCCTTCCGGAATGCCCGCTTTGTGATAATAATCGACCAGCATCTGGCCGGTGGCGGGTGTTTTTTCCGACGGTTTGAAAACTATCGCGTTACCAGCGATCAATGCCGGGACGATATGGCCGTTCGGCAAATGTGCCGGAAAATTATAGGGGCCGAGTACTGCCAACACGCCGTGCGGCTTGTGACGAAGTGCGCTTCGGCTTCCGATCTTGCCTTCGATCCTACGCTGCGAAGTCCGGTCGGCATAAGCCTTGACCGAGATATCGACTTTACCAACAACCGATTCGACCTCGTTTCGCGCTTCCCACAATGGCTTGCCTGTTTCGCGCGCTATCAGGTCAGCAAATATTTCCTGATCGGCTCGTACCCGATTGGCAAAGCCGCGAACCCGCTCGATCCGGTCGGAAAGCGACATTGCTGCCCACTTCGGCCAAGCCTCACGCGCGGCAGTTACCTCGCGATTAACATCGCTGACTTCGCCGCGCCAAAGCTCGGTGCCTGTTGCCGGTTCGTATGAAAACAGTTCGGACAAAAACTATGGGCCTCAAGGTAAACGCACAATTTACTATAAATGCGGCTGCAAGCTTTACTATCAGGTAAATTTGCGATGTAAAATATGACGAATTGTTAAAACAAGGCTGCGCCCATTACACGGATTTTGGCAACTTTCGCGGCAAGAGGTTGCCAGTTGTCATCCTCTGATATGGCGCGCCAGATTTCCTCAACCTCGTCGATCAGCATTGGGCAGTCCAAGTCCGACCGTTTTGCGGCCCTGGCGGCAGTCGTCGGCGCGTAGTCCGCTAATTGGGCGACGAACGAGTTATAAAGTTCGTTGCCGCTCATTGTCTCTGGCCGCTCTGCACCAAAGTGCGAGACAAAAAACGCATTGATCGGAATTCGGTCATTGACCATCGCCCGCTCGGCGGACTCAACCAGCGCACGGTCGCTGTCCTCGCCGCGTGACTCAACGCCAAGCCGCCACAGAAAGCGTCGAACGATAGCTGCCTGATAGAGCGAGGGAAAGCGTTCCAAAGCTTCGATCAACGGCGGCGCTTCGCAGATCAGCCGGAGCGATACCGCGAGCTGCCCTAGGTTCCAGTGCATGGCCTCGGCCTGCCGTCCGAACGCATATAGGCCGTTCTGGTCGAAATACGCCGCAGTGAATCGCGGGTCCCAGTACTCGGTGAACCGCCACGGACCGTAGTCAAAGCTTTCGCCGGTGATATTGATGTTGTCTGTGTTGAGCACCCCGTGAACAAAGCCAGCGACCATGTAGGACGCGGCGAGATCGGCGATGCGTTCGACCGCCAGATTGAGCAACTGTGCTGCTGGTTCCCCGTCGGGCGTTTCATTGTATAAAATCGTCAAGCAATAATCGACCAGCCGCTTCATCATATCGGAGTCATTTTCCGCCGCAATTCGCTGGAAGGTGCCTATGCGGATATGGCTGTGGCTCAGGCGAACCATGACCGCCGACCGAGTGGGCGAAGGCTCGTCACCGCGCATCAATGCCTCACCGGTCTCGATTAGCGAAAAGGTTTTCGAAGTGTTGACGCCCAATGCTTCGAGCATCTCGGTCGCCAATATCTCGCGCACCCCGCCCTTTAGCGTCAACCGACCGTCCCCGTCGCGGCTATAAGGTGTCGTCCCCGAACCTTTGGTTGCCAGATCGAGCAATCGACCGTGCCCATCGCGTAGCTGCGCAAACAGGAAGCCGCGTCCGTCGCCGATGTCGGGATTGTAATGCCGGAATTGATGGCCGTGATAGCGCAGGGCCAGCGGCTGGGGGATATTGTCGGGTAATGGCTCGAACCGTCCGAAATGGGATAGCCACTGCTCGTCGGTCAAACCGTCAAGGCCAACGGTCGCTGCCCAATGGTCGTTACGAAAGCGCAGTACCGTTTCAGGAAAATCGGCGGAGCGGACAGCATCACCGATTTTGTCGCCAAGGCTGGCGATTTTCGGATCGGGACGGTAGGGGGAGGCCGGACGAGTAATTTTCATAGTTTCCATCTGGGACGTGATTAGGGAAAAACAAGCATAATGGCGGTTCGTATCCTGCATTTGC
>JANPAM010000352.1:0-9837 GCA_031429915.1 Sphingomonadales bacterium
GCTCGCGAGAGCGATCAGGTTGAGGCTGCCAATTGCCAGTGTAAACCCCAACGCCGGGTCGTTCGCTCAATGATGGAGCCAACGCCAGTCCGCAAAAAAGACAGAGACCGGGTGCGCCGCATTCTGATGTGATTATGCAGCCTCGGTTAGCAATTTGGCTATTTCGGCGTCATCCCATTCGACCCCACCAATTACCCGCCACACTTCGCGGCCTTCCGAATCGTATAATATCGTGGTCGGCAACGCGATGTTGTTGCCAAACGCCGCGAGTAGCGAATTGTCCGGATCGGTATAAGGCTCGAGATTGACGATTGCGGCCTGATCAAAAAAGCTGCGCACCGGTTTGCGACCTTCAAGATCTTGCGACACCGCGATCACCGAAACGCGGCCCTCCTCAAGCACCGCCAATGCATCGAGCGTTGGCATTTCAGCCTTGCACGGCGCGCACCATGTCGCCCAGATGTTGACGAGCAACGGGCGTCCAGCAAAGTCGGTTAAGCTGACATCACGGCCATCAGCGCCGGTAAACACTGCTTTGGGTGCCTGCGCTCCGGCAAATTTGTACGTCAGCGTTGCGCGAAGTCCGCTCGCACTTTCCAACCCGATTTCGGTTTGCTTGCTTTTGTCGGAGACGGCGGACGCGGTTGGTTGCGCTTGCCCAGCAGGCTTTGTGCCACTATCGCAGCCAGCCAGAAGCATGAAGGCGGATATTGCGAAGGATAAGGCGATAACGAAGCGCATATCAGATTCCAACAGTATGTGGGGCGGCCGCTTTGGCAGTGGCCCGTCGAATATTATGCGCGAGATAAATGCCTCAATCCCGTTCGACAAGCGACTTTGGCGCGAAGATATAACTGGCAGCAAGGCACACGCTGATATGCTGGCAGCAGGCGGCATCATTACTGACGCTGACAATGCCGCGATCCAGCAAGGCCTGACTGCGATCCACGCTGAGTATGAAGCGAACGGTGTGACCGAAGATCTGACCCTCGAAGATATTCATATGGTGACTGAAACACGGTTGCGTGAACTGGTCGGCGAACCAGCGGCGCGGCTTCATACTGCCCGGTCGAGGAATGATCAGGTGGCAACCGATTTCAGGCTTTGGGTGCGTCAGGCCATCGATCATGCTGATGCGGGGCTTGCTTCATTCCAGTCGGCGCTGGTCGCCCGCGCCGAAGAACATGCGGACAGCATTATGCCCGGCTTCACCCATTTACAGGTGGCGCAACCAGTAACGCTCGGCCATCATTTGATGGCCTATTACGAAATGGCAAAGCGCGACCGGGGCCGGTTTGCCGATTGTCGTGCAAGGCTCAACCAATCGCCTTTGGGTGCCGCAGCCTTGGCTGGCACATCATTTCCGATTGATCGAAACGCGACCGCGCAGGCGCTTGGCTTTGACGGCCCGATGGCAAACAGCCTCGATGCAGTGTCCGACCGCGACTTTGCCATCGAATTTCTGACTGCGGCCACGCAAGCTGCGCTTCATCTGTCGCGGCTGGCGGAGGAAATGATCCTGTGGGCGTCGCAGCCTTATGGTTTCATCCGACTGCCCGACGCATGGTCAACGGGCAGTTCGATCATGCCGCAAAAGCGCAACCCCGATGCCGCCGAGTTGGTACGCGGCCATTCGGGACGGATCATGGGATGCCTGACAAGCCTGATGGTAACTATGAAGGGACTGCCGCTCGCTTATTCGAAGGACATGCAGAACGACAAGCCGCCAGTGTTTGAAGCGTATGACCTGCTTGCGCTTTCAATCGCGGCGATGACCGGGATGGTTGAGAACGTGACGTTCGTTACCAGTCGGATGCTCGAAGTCGCGGCTTCGGGCTTTTCGACCGCGACAGACCTCGCCGACTGGTTGGTGCGCGAACACGGCCTTCCATTCCGTGAAGCGCATCATATCACGGGCAGCGTGGTCAAAGCCTGCGAGGCGCGCGGGATTTCTCTGGAGAGCATCACTGCCGACGACCTTGCCGCAATCGACGCGCGTCTGGCTGGAACCAGCCTGCCCGACCTTTCGGTTGCCGGATCGGTAGCCAGCCGGACAAGCGCTGGCGGCACCGCACCGGTTCGGGTAAAGGAGGCTATTGTTGCTGCCAAAAAGGAACTGGTCATATGATTCGTAAGACAGCTTGCCTGTTTGTTGCAGCAATATCGCTAGCGGCCTGCGGAAAGGTTGGCGACCTCGAACCGCGCACGGGGCAAGGCCTGCCGCCCAAAGCCTATGGCCAAACGAGCGAGCAATCAGCCGAGGCACTTTCGACGCCGTCGGTTCAGGCACGACCCGGTCGAAGCGACGAGTTGCTCCGCCGGTCAGAACGCCGCGAAGATGATCCGTTCGATATGGCACCGGGCGAAGAGCCAGTGCCGCTGCCCGGTCCCGACGCCGACAAAAAACCAGAACCCAAAGCAGGTTAATCGCATTCTCCAATGAACCATTTTGAATTGATTGATGGCGTGCTTCACGCCGAGCAAGTCGCTTTGCCAGACATCGCCGCCGCCGTTGGCACGCCGGTGTATGTCTATTCGCGCGCGACTTTCGAACGCCATGCACAGGTGTTCCGCGATGCGCTCTCGGGGCTCGACAACCCGCATATCGCGTTTGCGGTGAAGGCCAATCCCAATCTGGCGGTGTTGAAAATTCTGGCGAAACAGCGTTACGGCGCAGATGTTGTTTCGGGTGGTGAGCTTGACCGGGCGCTGGCGGCTGGAATGCTGCCCGAGGACATCGTTTTTTCCGGCGTCGGCAAAACTGAAGCTGAGATGACTCAAGGGCTGAAGGCTGGCATCGGGCAATTCAACATCGAGTCCGAAGAGGAAGGCTGCGAGCTTTCGAACATCGCCGAATTGTCCGGTCTCCGTGCATCTGCCGTGCTACGAATCAATCCCGATGTCGATGCTGGAACCCACGGCAAAATCTCAACAGGTAAGGCGGATAATAAATTCGGCGTTGGCCTGCATCAGGCATTGGCCATTTATGGCCGGCTGGCGGCATTGCCGGGGCTGAACATGCGCGGCGTTGCGCTCCACATCGGCAGCCAATTGACCAGCCTCGACCCGCTCGAAACGGCATTCAAAAAAATCGGTGTTTTGCTGGGTGAACTGCGCGCCGCAGGGAATAATGTTACTCATGTCGATCTGGGCGGTGGGCTTGGCGTTCGCTATCAATCAAGCGACAACCCACCCGAGCCAGCCGCATATGGCGCAATGGTCGCCCGCGTAACCAAGGATTGGGGCGTCCGGCTGGTGTTCGAGCCGGGCCGGGTCATCGCTGGCAATGCCGGTGTTTTGCTAACCAAGGTCATCCGCGTGAAACCCGGCGGCGGCAATTTGCCGTTTGTGATCGTCGATGCCGCGATGAACGATCTGGCGAGACCGGCGCTTTATGACGCATGGCATGATTTTGAGGCGGTTGAACCAAGTGGCCAGCGGGTAACGGCCAATGTTGTCGGTCCGGTGTGCGAAACCGGTGATACATTTGCGACAGCACGCGAAATCGATGCGGTTGCGGCACATGATCTGGCGGTGTTTCGCACCGCTGGAGCATATGGTGCGACGATGGCGAGTACTTACAACAGTCGCGGTCTGGTACCCGAAGTGTTGGTCGACGGCGACAAATTCGCGGTTGTCGCCGAGCGCATTTCGCCCGAAACAATTCTCGCCGCCGAGCATGTTCCTGATTGGCTGGAATGAATGGATCAGCTGCCGATCTTTCTCAACCTCAAAGGCCGCAAGGTAATTCTGGTCGGCGAGGGCGACGCGGCTGATGCCAAACGGCGACTGATTGAACGGGCGGGCGGGATTTGCGTAGACGCTGGCGACCGAGAAGCTCGAATTGCGTTTGTCGCGATTGACGAAGAAGCGGAAGCACTCGCTTCGGCCAATGACCTCAAATCACGCGGCCTGATCGTCAATGTCGTTGACCGCCCTGAACATTGTGATTTCACAACGCCAGCGATTGTTGATCGCTCGCCGGTCCTGATTGCGGTTGGAACTGGCGGCGCGTCAGCCGGAATGGCGAAAGCCATCCGCCAGCGGATCGAAACGATGCTTCCGGACGGCTTAGGCGGCCTTGCAGACGCGGTCGCCAATGCGCGTGAGGCGATCAGGGCGCGTTGGGCAGGGGGGGCAGACCGCCGCCGCGCGCTTGATGCTGCCTTTGCCAGCGGCGGAGCGCTTGACCCGTTTGTCGACCATTTACCGAAAGCCGTTGGTGAGTGGATCGGCGCCGCTGATGATCCGGCACAAAATCGCCTGATTGAATTCCCGTTATTGTCGAACAATCCCGACGATCTTACTCTGCTAACCGCCAGGCTGCTTGGCGAGGCAGACTATGTGTTCCACGACGCCGGGGTTTCAGACGCAATATTGACCAGAGCGCGCGCCGACGCCGTCCGGCAGGCCGGTGGACCGCCCTCACCGCCACCCGAAGGGCTTACCCTCTACCTTAGGTTGCCGTTGGCGCAAGCTTGAGGCATGACGGTCGGCAATGACTGACATCGCTGGCAAAATCCTGATATTCGGCTGCGGCAATATGGGCGGGGCAATTCTGCGCGGATGGATCGCGGGTGGGGTCGAAGCCAGCCGTTTCGTTGTGGTCGATCCGTTCGCTGACGGATTGCCCGAAGGCGTATTGGTGCACCGTACAGCGGCTGAAGTCAGCCAAACATTCGACACCATCTTGCTCGGCATCAAGCCGCAGATGATCGGCGAACTGGCTCCGCAAATCGCGCCTTTGCTCTCGCCAAACGCCCTTGTCATTTCGATCCTTGCCGGGACCACCACTGCTACATTGTCGAACCACTTTCCTGCATCGCGTATTGTTCGACTGATGCCCAATCTTGCCGCCGCCATCGGCAAATCGCCACTTGGCCTGTGGTCTTCGGCTTTGGACGAGGTCGGAGCCGCTGAACTGGATGCCTTGTTATCCCCGCTCGGGACTCCCGTATGGCTTACCAGCGAGGACCAGATGAACGCGGTAACCGCACTTGCCGGATCGGGGCCAGCTTTTGTCTACCGGTTCATTGATGCGCTGGCGGCGGGGGGAGAAAATCTTGGCCTGCCTCCTGCAACTGCTGCACGATTGGCATTGGTTATGGTCGAAGGCGCCGCTTTGCTTGCTGCGGTTTCCGACGAAGCACCCGCTGAACTCGCCGCGCGAGTCACCAGCCTGGGCGGAACAACCGCAGCCGGCCTTGCGGTGCTGGACGATGAAGCAGCGCTCGCCAATTTAATTGAAGCGACTCTTCGTGCTGCGAGCGAACGAGGGGCGGAATTGGCGCAACCGATGGACGGGAATGAAACATGAAGTTGAGAGTATTTCTGCTAACAGCGGTTTTCGGTCTGGCGCAGCCAGTAGCGGCATCAATAGCAACTCCGCCGACCACAGATAAAGCCAAAGCCAATTTGGCCGAATATGGTCCGATTGAAAATCTGGCGCTGTCACAATTGGTCGATGGCATCGACGATGGCGGGTTCAACAGCGAAGCGATTACTACTGCCTATCTCGCTCGCATCGCCGCGATAGACGATGCCGGGCCGATGCTGAATTCGGTTATTGCCACTTTCCCCGACGCGCTCGATCAGGCGCGAGCGATGGACGCGGAAATCCGTGCTGGAAAATATCGCGGGTCGATGCACGGCATTCCGGTGCTGGTGAAGGACAATGTCGAGGTCGCCGGACCGATCCCTACCACCGCCGGGTCGCTGGCGCTGGCGGGCAATATCACCAACCGCGATGCACCGCTGGTTGCGCGGCTGCGAGAGGCTGGCGCGGTCATCCTTGGCAAAACCAACCTTTCCGAATGGGCCAATATCCGTTCGGACAATTCGACCAGCGGCTGGAGCGCCGTTGGCGGCCTGACCAAAAACCCACACGCGCTAGATCGCAATGCCTGCGGCTCGTCAAGCGGCAGCGGGGCCGCGATTGCCGCTAGTCTGGCCGCTGGCGCAGTCGGCACCGAAACAGACGGATCGATTACCTGCCCGGCTGGCGTCAACGGAATTGTCGGGTTTAAGCCGACCGTCGGCTTGGTCTCGCGGCGCTTTGTCGTGCCGATCAGCCATAGCCAGGACACCGCTGGGCCGATGACCAGAACGGTGCGCGATGCGGCGATCATGCTGACTGCAATGGCGGGAAGCGACGCTGAGGACACCGCCACAGCCGAAGCCGACACATGGCGCGGCGATTATGCAACTAACTTAAGCGTGGATGCATTGAACGGGATGCGGATCGGCGTCATTAGAGCGCCGAATGCCAACGCGGCTCTGTTCGATGCAGCGCTCGCGAAGCTAAAAGAGGGCGGAGCGGAGATCGTAATGCTCGACGCCAGCAAGATCGACCGGGCGAAAATGGGTCAGGCCGAATTCAAGGTTCTGCTCGCCGAACTAAAGGCCGATCTCGCAGACTATCTGCAAGGCCTGCCTGACGGTTTGATTCCGCACAAGACGCTTGCCGACATTATCGCCTTTAACAAAGCCAACGCGGACAAAGAGCTACAGCATTTCGGACAGGATATTTTCGATGCCGCCGAAAAGGAAAAGGGGTTGGACGATTCCGCCTATCTGGCGGCGCTTGCAATCTCGCGACAACTCGCGACCGATGCGCTCAACGGCTTTTTCGCGAACCAGAAAATCGACGTAATCGTCGCCCAGAGCAACGGCGCGGCGTGGCTTTCCACATTGGGTAGAGGCGATGCCTTTTCAGGGCCGAGCGCCAGCCAGATGCCAGCCATTGCCGGTTTCCCGCATCTGACGGTGCCGATGGGGCGTTTGGGCGGGCTTCCCATCGGTTTGAGCTTCATCGGGGCGAAATGGCACGATCATAAGGTGTTGAAGGCCGGTTACGCCTACGAGCAACTATCGAAAGCCCGGGTTAAGCCCGATTTCACTGCAACCGTGGGAAGCAAATAAATGGCATTCGGCAAGCCAGATTTGGCCAACCTGATTCCCGGCGGCACTGCGTTCGACCCCGCACTGGTCAACAAACTGATGGGCAAGTTCGGCCATGGCGGGTTTCTCGATATGGAATATGTCGGGCACGGTGCAGACTGGGTTGAGCTTGCGATCGACTGGCGCGAGGATCTGGTGGCGGATACCGAAACCGGGATTTTGGCCTCAGCCGTTGTCATCAGCCTGATGGATAACGCGACCAGCATGTCGATCTGGACGAAGCTTGGCGAATTCCGGCCGCAAGTAACGATGGATTTGCGGATCGACTATTTGCGGCCTTCACCGTCAGGCGCACGGGTGTTCGGGCGCGGGATTTGCTATCATCTGACGCAGAGTATCGGTTTCGTGAAGGGCTTCGCGCATAACGGCGACCCCGAAGATCCGCTTGCCCATGCCAGCGGCACCTTCATTCGAGTTGGTGACCGGGTATGAGCATGGCACGTCCCTCCGGCCTGCCGCCTTATGCGCTCGCGCTTGATATGACGGTCGTTGACGAGGTGGACGGCGCGCCGGTCATCGCGATGCCGTTCGCCGACAGAGTCCAAGGCCGCCCCGGCTTTCTTCATGGCGGCGCGATATCGGGGTTGCTCGAAATGGCGGCGGTCGCGGCGATCCACCGCGCATTGCGCGCCCAAGGCAACGACGCTTCGATCAAGCAGGTCAACGTAACCATTGATTTCATGCGAGGCGGTCTAAACCAGCAAACCTTTGCCGTCGGTGAGGTAACGCGGCTCGGTCGAACGATGGCCAATGTCGAGGCGCGTGCGTGGCAGGATGACCGCGATAAACCGATCGCGATGGGTCACATGCATTATCTAATCCGGCAGCCGAAAAAAGCCTAGCGCGCGGTCTTTGATCATTTTCAACGTCGGGCAAAGCTGCGAGTTTGCGCCATTTGTTTCATAAAAGCCGCGAAGGAAAATAAGGAAATAAGGGCGAAGCCCTTGGCTCAATCTTGAGCGCTAATAAGCAAGCGACGGCGATTTAGGAGGCTTCGCCCTTATTATCTTTGGCATATTTGCGGCTTTTCTGAAACAAATGGCGATGCCTGTCCAAGCCAAGCAACAGCCAGATTTAACACCGCATTTCTGAATGAATCACGCCTCGCCGTGGGTTTCGATCAATGCGCTGGCAATCGCCTCTTCGGGGGTTTTGTCGCCCCAGATGATGAACTGGAACACCGGATAGAAACGCTCGCACTCGTCGATGGCAACGTCGATGATGGTCTGGGCATGATCGACGCTTAACAACCCGTTGGGCGGCAACAGGCTGCCGTGGCGGAACAGCAAAATGCCGTTTGCCGACCACATATCGAAATGGCCAAGCCAGAGCTGTTCGTTGATTAGCCCAAGCGCCGTATAAGCGGCATCGCGCTTGTCGCTTGGCACCGTGATGTCGGGCAGCACGATCAGCTGGAGCGCATTGTCCTCCTCACGCCATATTGCCCTGATCTGGTAGCTAGTCCAACTGCCCTTATACTCGGCGGTGATTTCATCTTCGCCATCGAGTTCGAACGACCAGCCACGCGCTTCGAACAAAGCCGCGAGCATGTCGACCGGCGCTGATTCGTCGCGTTCGAATTCGCCAAAATGTTCATCTTGATCGTGCATTGGGTGCGCCCGTTCCTATCCGGCGATTCTGCAACGGGAAGGACTCACGCGCAAGCGTGTTGCGTCCTTAGATTGAACAAGTCTGTGGGCTGACTGTGGAAAACAGCACTCAGGCGGCAGGCGGAGCCTGTTTCGGCTTGCCCATTGGCTCCGCTGATGGCGATTTGCCATTGAGCACAGCTTCAAGCGCGGTCACTCGCTTGGCCAGTGCGTCCGCTTCGCTTCGTGCATTTGCGGCCAACGTCTTCACCGCGTCAAACTCTTCGCGACTGACGAGATCGAGACCACCTGCCCATTCGCGCGCGCGTTCGCGCATGCTGGCTTCGGCCTCGCGACCCATTCCGGCTACCGTTCCGGCAACGCCGTTCAGCACCTTGGCCAGATCATCAAAAATGCGCTTTTCGCTTTGCATATCATTCACTCCATCGCAGCTTGGGGTCAGCTGCCGTTCCCTATCTGGGTACTCGTAGCCGGAACGTAAAGGCTTTCGGCGTCAGGATTGAGACGATCGATCTGAAAATTGAGGATGGTCGCGAATGAAAGCCACACAAGATACGGCACCATCAACCAGGCGGCGGCGGCTCGAACCCGGCCAAACGCAAAGGTTGTGGCAATCGCCAAGGCCCAGATTGCGACGATCAGGAACAATGCCGTGGTAACCTGATGCCGGCCAAAAAACACCGGCGACCAAGCGAGGTTAAGCACCAGCTGCCCGAGAAACAGCCCTACCGCCAGTCCACGATAGCGCGCGCCGCGCGCGTGGAGAACCATCGCAAAAGCAAGACCTGTCATGAAGTAAAGGATCGGCCAAACCACGCCGAACACCCATCCCGGCGGCTGTGCTTCAGGCTTGACCAGTTCGGCGAACCACCGGTTTTCTTCGCTCGAACCCGAAATCGTGCCCGACATGAAACCCAAAAACATAATCGCCGGAATCACGAACAATGCCCAGCGGATCAGCGACATTCGCAGTTGTGAGGATGAGGCAAGCTGGTTCATTGTCTACGCTCCGGATATATGGCTGATTCGGTCCCGAGCGCAGCCACGATCAAATCCTTAGCATCCCGCCCGAATAGAACAAGGCCGCCCACCTTGTGAGGTGAACGGCCTTTGTTTCATTATGGACCCGGAAAGGGGATTATGCCTTGCGCGTGCCCGACAGACCCATCGAACCGAACGCACCGGCTGTGACTTCGCCAGTCATCGCATCGCCGTCTACGGTCGCGGTGCAATCAAGCGCCATTGGCATTGGTACAGTCATGTCCAT
>JANPAM010000353.1:0-4260 GCA_031429915.1 Sphingomonadales bacterium
CTCGTCGTAAAATGCCTCATCGCGAACCGAATACCAGCCTTCGTAGAGGTCGAGGTAGAGGTCGCCACTCGCCTCAAGACGCTTCCAAAGCGCTTGGCTCGCGGCGTGATGACTATCGGCAGTCGTTCGGCAGAAATGATCGAACGAAATATCAAGTTTCGCGCACATTTCCCTGAAATAAGCTGACATTTCGTCCGCCAGATCGCGCGTTTCCTTGCCCGCTGCCCGAGCGGTCTGGTCCATTTTCAGGCCATGCTCGTCGGTACCCGTCAAAAAGCAGACATCGCGCCCCATCAACCGCTGAAACCTTGCTATCGCGTCGGTCGCAATCGCCTCATAGGCATGGCCGATATGCGGCTTGCCGTTTGGATAAGCGATCGCGGTGGTAATGTAGAACGGTTCGGACATCAAAAACTCTGGTAAATGGGATTATCGCGCTTGCTTATGCGGTTGCAGCGATGCCAGCAAGCTTCCCATTTGGAAAACCACGCTTTGTTTATCAAGGCTGAGCGCGACCGCCCGGACGGCAAGGGCGCTGGCCTTGTGCCACGCTTCGGTCGCCGGAAGCGAGCTTGCGGCTTCCATCTGGCGCGCTGTATCGGCGATTATCGCGGGTGCGCGCCGAAGAAACGCTTCATAACGCGCTTGCGCCGCCTTCAACGCAAGTTTGTCGGCCAGACCACTGCGCAATTCGTTGGTTTTGTCGCCCGATGCAATGATTGACGTCATGGCGTCTTCGAGCGAACCCATGTCGAGTCCAAGGAAATCAAGCGCTTGCCCCGGCGCACCGTTACCTGCCCGGACGAGCGCTGCAATGTCGCTTGCGCTTGTCTCGGGGGCAATGTCGCGCAGTGCTGCGGTCATCGCTTCGGCGTCGAGCGGATCGAACCGGAGCAATTGGCAGCGCGAACGAACCGTGGGCAACAACCGGTCGCTGGCATGGCTGACCAGCAGAAAATAAGTGCCGACGGGCGGCTCTTCGAGCGATTTGAGCAGTGCGTTGGCACCACCGCGTTCCAGATCATCCGCCGCGTCGATGATCACCGCTCGCTTATCCGCCAACCCGGGGCGCGTCGTGAGCGAAGCCTGCAATCGCCGGATCTGGTCGATGCTGATGCTGCGTTTCATTTCGGCAGCGGGATCGATATCTTCATCTTCTTTCGGCGGTTCCTTGGGCAAACGCTTGATAGTCAATATGTCAGGATGCGACGCTCGCGCGATCATGCTTGCATATTGGTCCCCGGGATCGACCAATGCCGCAGCTGCCCGCAATGCAAAGCTCGCCTTCCCAATCCCGCGCGGTCCCGATAATATCCATCCGTGGTGCAGTTTCCCGCAATCCAGCGCAGACGAAAACTGCCGCCACGCGTCATCATGGCCAAAAAATTTTGTCATGCCGGTTTGAGCAGGTCTGCGATTTCCGCAATCATACGCTTGGTGACGTCTGCCTGATCGCCCGCCGCGTCGATTAGCCGAACTCGAGCCGGATCGCTTTCGGCGTAGCTGAAAAAGGCGATATCCACATCCGAGTGAAAGCTCGAATCGCGGGCCTGAATGCGATCCGGACGATTGGCGTCGCGCTGGTCGGCACGCAGTGTGGCCTCATCCGGGTTTAGCCTTAAAACCAAAGTGCGGTCAGGCATCATGCCGTTACTGCCGATCTGATGCAGCGCCATTATGTCAGCGTCAGATAAACCCGATCCGCCGCCTTGGTACGCCCGGCTACTGTCGAGAAACCGGTCGGATATAACCCATTTGCCGCTGTCGATTGCTGGCCGGATCAACCGTTCGACGTGGTCGCTTCTTGCGGCGGCGAACAGGAGAGCTTCGGCGCGCGGCAACCAGCGTTCGTCGCTGCCGCCCAGCAACATCTGCCGGATGGCCTCTGCTCCTTGGGTGCCGCCGGGTTCGCGGGTGAGGATGACGTCGAGGCCGAATTTGCGAATGGCCTCGGCAAGCGCGACTATTTGCGTCGATTTACCAACGCCCTCACCCCCTTCGATGGACAGGAAGCGCCCTGGTAAACTCATACGCCGACCAGCAATTTGAAGCCGTTCAACGTGCGTCCGAAAAAGCCAGTCGCTGCAACCGAACGCGCTGCGATCAATGGCATGACCTGTTCGCTCCCGTCGCTAAATTTAGCCACCAATTGCGCCACTTCTGTTCCCTTTTTAATCGGTGCTCTTACCGGGCCATAATATCGCACCACAAGCTTGTAACGCGTCGTTTGCTTTGCTGGCAAGGCCAACGCGAGATTGAGCGGCGTAACAGCATCTATTTGGGTTTCTTTGCCGAGTTGGACCGGAATATGTGCGACTATGCGATTAGCGCGGAACAACGGTTGCGCTCGCCACGCTTCGAAGCCCCAGCGCATCATCCTGATGGCCTCATCTGCGCGCGCGTTTATGCTCGGAAGGCCAGCCACGACCAGCATGATACGGCGGCCTTTTTGTTCGGCTGTCCCGGTGAAGCAATATCCAGCCTGATCAGTATGGCCAGTCTTGACCCCATCTGCTCCGGCGATTTTGCCCAGTATGGGGTTGCGGTTACGCTGGGTCACATTATTCCAGCGAAAATCGCTTTGTCCATAATATTGCCGGTACAGTGTCGGAAAATCGTTGATTGTTCGCGAACCAAGCAGTGTGAGGTCATGCGCCGTGGTCAATGTGCGTCCGTTATCGGGCCAGCCATTCGCGGTGCCGAAGTGGCTATCCTTCATTCCAAGCTTCTTCGCTGTCACCTTCATCCGATCGACAAAAGCCGCCTCACTGCCCGCAATGCCCTCAGCAAGAGCAATCGCCGCGTCGTTGCCCGAAAGGGTCACCACACCGTGCAGCAAGTCTGCCACGCGCACTTGCTCGCCGGGTTTCAGAAACATCGTCGAACCCTTGTTATTCCATGCCTTCCATGTTTCAGGGCGAACGGTGAATTTTGTATCGGGGTTCAGTTTGCCTCTGTCGATCAGGTCAAACACGACGTAAGCCGTCATTATTTTCGCCATCGAAGCAGGCGGAATTTTTTGGCGTGACTGCTTGTCGATCAGCACCGCGCCCGATGCCATATCAACCATATAGGCAATCGGCGCTGCGGTATTATATTGCGGGCGCGCGACGGCACTCGCGGCCAGTGGCAACAATGCAGTGACAACAAAAATGGTAACGCTGCGCATACCCTCGCTTTAGCGAGGGATGTAGCTCATTCGCCAGTCAAATTTAGTCGCGGTAAACCCTAGCTTGGGGATAACCACGGGCCTTTGCCGTAACCAATCCGCGTTCGGCTTCGGCTTCGCTAGCGAATGGCCCGTAACGAACGCGGAATAGTTTGCCATCGGCGCTAGCGGCGACATTCGCGCCGAGTTTGCGCGCAAGTGCGTCAGCACGTGACCGCGACGAGAACGCCGCAACCTGAACAACATAATCTCCACCCGTTGCTGAGTCGGGCTTTGCGGACCGAGTCGGCGGGGCAACGCGAGACGGTGGTGAAGCGCGCATCGGCGCTTCCCCACCTTCGCGGATGAAACGACCGTCGGTCGTGGCGCGCGGTGCGGGAGCTGCCCCGCTCGGTTGCGACACCAGACTAGTAGTCGCCATCGCACCCGATGGCCGAGGCTGCTTCGCCAATTTGTCGCGCAAAATGCGAAGCAACGTGTCGGGCGTATCAATCCGCTCTGCTGCACGCATGCCTTCACGAAGCACCGCTCGTTCCTGCTCGGGCGGATTGACTTTGCGGACACGGACGCCCGAAACGCCTTGGGCTGTAATCCCCAACTGCCGCGCTGCACCTTCCGAAAGGTCGATCAAGCGATCATTGGAGAATGGCCCGCGGTCATTGACGCGGACAAGGATCGTACGTCCGGTATCGAGCGCAGTCACCTCGACATAGCTTGGCAATGCCAAAGTCTTGTGTGCGGCGGATACCCCGCCGGGTATAAACATCTCGCCATTTGCGGTTGGCCGCCCAGCGAGCTCTGCGCCGTAATAGCTGGCATAGCCGACCTCGTCATAATTTGCGACGTCAATTGGCGTGTACACGGTATTGCCAACGGTAAACGGCGCACCGATCTTGACCGGCACATCACTGACGCCGCTTTGGGGCACCGGGGCAGTAGATGCAGTTGCTAAACCGCCGCCGTCGCTCACGCCGTCAACGCTCCCGCATGATCCGAGCACCAACAGTGATGCAATCGCACCGCCAAATTTAATTGCGTACCTCATCGGCCAATAACCCCACTGAAAGCGCGTAAAAGTTCGAGCAATTATA
>JANPAM010000354.1:0-1631 GCA_031429915.1 Sphingomonadales bacterium
TCTGCGCGCGCTATTTTCCCGCGCTTTACATCGACGACGGCGGCAACCGAACATAACGCGAAGGCGTAGGACGACCGTTCGCGCACCTTGCGGTATAATTGTGTGCCGTCGACCGGGACGGGAAGATGGACGGCGACGACGAGTTCGCCCGGTTCCAATATGTTATCCAGCTCTGGCGTGTCGCTTGGGCAGCGATGAAAATCGCGCACTGGAACCAATCGGCTTTTGTTAGCGGGGCCAGATATTTCGACCTCAGCGTCGAGCGCAGCCATCGCTACTGCCATGTCGCCAGGATAGGTCGCAATGCAATGACGGCTTGCCCCGAGTATTGCGTGAATGCGCGCTACGCCTTTCAACGCGCCGCAACCCGAGCCGGGTTCGCGTTTGTTGCATGGCTGGTCGATATTGGTGAAATAGAAGCAGCGCGTCCGCTGGCCAAGATTTCCGCCGACACTCGCCTTGTTGCGCAATTGCTGCGTCGCACCGGCAAGGATGGCCTTGGCGAGCACCGGGTAATCTGCACGGATCCGCATGTCGACTGCAACCGCAGTATTCGACGCCAATGCTCCGATCCGCAGACCTCCGTCCAGTTCCTCAATCCCGCGATCACCGAGCGAATTGAGATCGATCAGGCGCGAAGGCGTTTCGACCTGCAACTTCATCAGATCGATAAGGTTCGTTCCGCCTGCAATCGCCTTTGTGTCCATTTCCGCGCACAAAATGGCTGCCTGTGTGACCGACTCGGCGCGCGCATATTCGAAATTCTTCATTGGTCCGCGTCCGCAACTTCGCGAATGGCCGCGACAATGTTGGGATAAGCGCCGCACCGGCACAGATTGCCGCTCATCCGTTCGCGAATTTCGTCATCCGATAGGGAGGGCCGTGTTCGCACATCATTAGTGGCATCGCTTGGCCATCCTTCGGCGATTTCAGAAAGCATCGCGGTCGCCGAACAAATTTGCCCGGGCGTGCAATAGCCGCATTGAAAGCCGTCATGCTTGACGAACGCCTGCTGCAACGCGGACGGTTGTTCAGCGCTGCCAATGCCTTCGATGGTGGTAACCTCGCAACCGTCGTGCATTACTGCAAGGGCAAGGCAGCTGTTGATGCGTTCGCCATCGAGCAACACCGTGCAGGCCCCGCATTGGCCGTGGTCGCAGCCCTTCTTGGTTCCGGGAAGTCCAGCATGGTCGCGAATGAAATCGAGGAGACTGACTCTTGGATCGTCGGGAAGTTGATACTCTAAGCTATTAATTACGATCGGCATGGTCGCACCTCCATTTGGAGAAGCGATCAAACTGCATCTTGTTTCCGATCGGCTTAAACTTTTTTACGGCATACTACATTTTCGTTACCCCAACGAACTTCAGTGCCGACTAGCCGTTAGTTTTGGAAGGCATCTGACCCCGCTTGAGAAAAACAAAGCCAAAAAACAGCATAAAAATGAAGTCGTTTGCTCCATAAATCGTATAAAATACTCCCGCCAGAACATCCTGTTCGTAGATCGCACTCAAGGAATTCGATGTTATGAAAGCCAGCCAAGCAATTACATAAACCAGCTTTTCGATAGCGAAAACACCTACTAGCCACCGCGCCTGATTGTAGCTTTTGCTAACTGAGATATACGCGAC
>JANPAM010000355.1:0-9775 GCA_031429915.1 Sphingomonadales bacterium
GCCTTGCCGCCAAACGGACCATCTAATCCGGCTGTATCGAAATCGGGGTCGTTGACCATGACGACAACGGTCTTGCCCTTCACGTCGACACCGGCATAATCGTTCCAGCCCTTTTCGGGGGCTACGATGCCGTGCCCGACAAAGACCATCTCGCTCATGTCGATCTTCGTTTTCGGGGTTTCGCGGTAGCTGCCGATCACATATTCGCTGCCATAGGCAAACGACATCGCCTTGCCCGCCTTGTCGGCGATGCTCAACGCTGACACATTCTTAGCGGTGATTTCGACCAGCGGCACATCTTGGGTCCAGCTTCCCTTGTTCCCCGGCTCAAGCCCAGCCGCTTTGAACTTCGCGATCAGATAGGCAACGGTCTTGACCTCACCCGGCGAACCCGGAGCACGGCCCTCATAGCTGTCGAGCGAAAGCTCTTTGGTGACTTCCTTCATCGTCGCTTCGGAGAGCGCCGGGACAGTCATCTCGGGAGCCGCGACTTCGGCAGGAGTGTCGTCGACCTTTTTGCAGGCAGTCAGGGCCAAAGCCGAGACCGCGGCCAGCATCAGTATGCGCATCAGATTCTCCTAAAACGAAATATTATTACGCCTTGTGGCAGAGCGGGTTTGAAGGCTCAAACGAAAAAGAATGTGAACGTCTAATCCCGCAGAAATCTGCGCAAGTTGATAGTGGATTGCACAAAAATTCCAACCAGCCTTGGCTGGAAAGTCTCACCTGAATCGTCGTTTTGCATCTAGCTGATTGCACGCCCGGACAGCCATCACGGGTGGTTGCCGATTCATGCCGGAGGCTGGCAGAACAAATCCTACATTTCAAGCCGAGAGGAGAGAACGCGCCAACAAAAAAGGCGGCCCCGCAGGACCGCCTTTTTGGTTTGGCTTTGAACCCAAATTAACGCGAATAGAATTCGACGACCAGATTTGGTTCCATCTTCACCGGATAAGGCACTTCGTCGAGCGTTGGCACGCGAGTAAAGGTTACCTTGTCGTTGCCGTCTGGCGATACATATTCAGGAATGTCGCGTTCGGCGAGGCCCTGGGCTTCGATGACCAGCGCCATTTCCTTTGCCTTGTCACCAAGGCTGATGACGTCGCCTGCTGCAACCTGACGGCTGGCGATATTGCACTTTACGCCATTTACGCGAATGTGACCGTGGCTGACGATCTGGCGAGCAGCGAAGATCGTTGGGGCGAACTTGGCGCGGTATACGATCATGTCGAGGCGGCGTTCGAGCAGACCGATAAGGTTCTGCGACGTATCGCCCTTCATGTTGCTTGCTTCATGATACGCGCGCCGGAACTGCTTTTCGGTCACGTCGCCGTAATAGCCCTTCAGCTTCTGCTTGGCGCGGAGCTGAGTGCCGTAGTCGGACATCTTGCCTTTACGGCGCTGACCGTGCTGACCGGGGCCGTATTCACGCTTGTTGACCGGGGATTTCGGGCGACCCCAGATGTTTTCACCCATCCGGCGGTCAAGTTTATACTTCGAGCTTTTGCGCATCGACATAATGTGTCTCCAATTGCTTTACGTTGCCGACCCCTCTTCATCCGAAAACCGGTTCCCACTTTTCGGGAGAGGTCAGTGTTACGTCCGGTACCGCGCGATCCTTCGACTAGCTCAGGACGAGCGGTCAAAAGGCCGGACACCTGCTTCACCGGAGTGCAGGGTCGATTGCGAAGGCGGGCCTATGGCGGGATGAGGCCGATATGTCAACATCGGCCTCGACTTTGTCGAGTGGGGTTTCTAAACGCGCGGGCATGTCCAAGACTGCCGATATCGTTGAACCTCTCGATTGCAACAACATGGCCGAAGTGAGGGCAGGCGTCGACGCGGTCGATGTCGCCCTGATTGACCTGCTCGCTCGACGCTTTGGCTATATGGATGCAGCAGCTCGGATCAAGACTGACCGCGATAGCGTCCGCGATGAGGTCCGCAAGGCGGAGGTTATCGATAACGTCAAATCAGCAGCGGCAAGCGCCGGAGTTCCCGTCGAAGCCGCTGCAGCGTTGTGGGAGCAACTGGTCGAAGCATCGATTGCCTATGAGCTCAAGCAATGGGATGCTGGTTGCAGATAACTGCTTAGATGCTCTGTTTACCGAGCGGGTTTGCAGGTGCCAGATTGCCACGGCCGGATTTCTGACCGAGCTCCATTGCGCTTTAGCCCTGTTCCCATTGTTCTTGGGTCTTGCACTCGCGCTTGCCCAACCTACTGCCGGTGACTGCTATACTTTTGCAAATTTTCTTCGGCTTCGCAGGCTTCGCTGCGGCTACGGTCGTAGGGTTAACTGTCGTAACTTCGGCAGGTGCGGTGCTGTTCGAAGATGCGGATGCAAGAAGCACTAGTGCAAGACTCAAGGTCATCGTTTTTCCTGATATCGAGGGAGTTAGGGTTATTTTACGCAATCAAGGATTACGGACTTCGCCAGCGCGACGCTGCATACCGTTGCTCATATCCTTCGACTCTTGCGCCACCGCTTTCCACTCGGCTTCAGTCCGGCATACTTTTTTGCGGCGAACGAGTGACCCTATCTGCGCTTCACGGCGGCAGATCAGCTTTTCTGGAGCAGGCGAGGCGACGGTAGTCGAGGCGGGTGCTTCACCGGCCATGGCCAAAGCAAACAATAATGACAGCATGTTATCCATCCTTGAGACATTAGCTTAAAATTATCGCAAAGAACACTTTATGCCAAGTCGCTATTTTTATGACAGCGGTTTTCGCTGAAGTGTCGTCAATACGCCACGAACGGTCCTGACCTCTTGCGCGCTCCAACCGGGTTTGGTGAGCAACGTGCGGAGCATCCGCCGGGTGACGAGCGATCGGTCTTCGGGCAGGAAATAGCCCTTTGGTTCAAGCATCGCAAAAAACTGGTCGATCATCCCGTCAAGTTCGAACTGCGGCGAGGGTGGATCGACCTCGGTGTGCGGAGGGCTTTTCAGCGACTGAAATTTCGACCACTCATAGGCGCATAAGATGACCGCTTGAGCAAGATTAAGCGATCCGAATTCGGGATTGATCGGCACGGTGATAATCGTCCGCGCCAACGCGAGTTCATCGCTGTCGAGGCCCGAACGCTCTGCGCCGAACAATATCGCACTGCGGCCTTGTGCAATATGGATGGCGCCAGCGGCTTGTGCGGGCGTAACCACCGGTTTCACGACGCCGCGTTTTCTTACCGTTGTCGCGTAAATATGAGTGATGTCGGCAACGGCTTCGGCGAGCGTGTCAAACACCTGAGCGTCAGCCAAAACGATGTCGGCACCTGCAGCCGCCGGTCCAGCTGACGAATTAGGCCAGCCGTCGCGTGGTGCCACCAATCGCAGTTCGGTAAGTCCGAAGTTCAGCATCGCACGCGCCGCATTGCCGATATTTTCGCCCAGTTGCGGGCGGACCAGCACGATAACCGGTGCAGCGCTCACTGCTTGGCCGCTTCGGCCACGCTCCCGGCAAAGTCTTCGAAATCGCGCGCTTCGCTGAAGTCCTTATACACGCTAGCGAAGCGGATGTAGGCGACGCTGTCGAGCGCCTTCAGGCCGTCCATCACGAATTCGCCGATGCGTTTGGTTTCGATTTCGCTCTCGCCCAATGTTTCCAGCTGACGCTGGATCGCCGACGCCAGTTTTTCGATTTGCGACGCGTCGACCGGGCGTTTTCGGCAGGCTACCGATAGTGACCGCTCAAGCTTCTCGCGCTCGAACGGCTCCCGTTTGCCTTCGGATTTAATGACGGTCAATTCGCGCAACTGTATTCGCTCGAAGGTCGTGAAGCGCCCACCGCAACCCTCGCACTGCCGCCGCCTTCGGATTGCGCCGTTGTCCTCGGTGGGACGGCTGTCCTTTACCTGGCTGTCATCATGTCCACAAAAAGGGCAGCGCAACTATTTTTCCTGGTTTTTCTTTTTGTTGACGTGCCGGTAAGCGACAATACCTGCACCGATGAGTGCACCGGTCGCGAGCCCCACCGGAGCGACAACAGCCGCCAACGCACCAATTGCAGCGCCGCCTGCAACCTTCTTCACCGTATCCTGATCGGCAAGATGCTTGCCAGTGTGAAACGCGTCCTTGGTCGCTCCCCACAGTTCGTCAGCGGCTTCGCCGACATAATGCTTGGCTTGGTTGGGGATGCTTTCTGCAGCGCGTTGCTCGGGCGTTTTTTCTCCACAACTGGCGCAGAATTTCGCGCCCAAGGCGTATTCGGCATTACACTCGTTACAATATCCCATAGTCAATTTCCCTTCTCGTGTATTAGATGGGTAAGTCACCTATATAGTTCAAGAGGGATAGATTGGAAAGCGTTCGCACAGTGCGCGGACTCGGGTTTTGACATCGGCTTCGACCGCCTGGTCGCCGTGCTCGCCCTTTTGGCGGAGACCTTCGAGAACGTCGGCGATCATGTTGCCGATTTCACGGAATTCGGCGGGGCCAAAGCCACGTGTGGTGCCCGCTGGTGAGCCGACTCGAATGCCGCTGGTCTTGACCGGTGGCAACGGATCGTTCGGGATGCCGTTTTTGTTGCACGTGATTGCTGCACGTTCGAGCGCCTCGTCAGCATCGCGACCAGTAATGCCAAGCGGGGTCAGGTCGACCAGCGCCAGATGCGTATCGGTTCCGCCCGAAACCAGATTGGCTCCGCGTTCGTTTAACGTCGCCGCCAGAACCTTGGCGTTTTCGACTGTGGCCGCCGCGTAGGTTTTAAAATCGGGACGAAGCGCTTCACCGAAGGCAACCGCCTTGGCTGCAATCACGTGCATCAAAGGCCCGCCCTGAAGTCCGGGGAAAACCGCTGAGTTGATCTTCTTGGCTATGGCCTCGTCATTGGTCATAATCATTCCACCACGCGGACCGCGTAGTGTTTTGTGCGTGGTGTTGGTCACGACATGCGCGTGCGGCAGCGGGCTTGGGTGAACGCCGCCAGCCACAAGACCTGCAAAATGCGCCATATCGACGAAGAAGGTCGCGCCGACTTCATCGGCAATCGCTCGAAATTTGGCAAAGTCGATGATTCGCGGATAAGCCGAGCCGCCAGCGATGATCAACGTCGGTAGGTGTTCCTTGGCGAGCCGCTCGACTTCGTCGAAATCAATCAGATGGGTTTCGGGATGGACGCCATATTGCACCGCGTTGAACCACTTGCCCGACATCGCGGCCTTCGCGCCGTGAGTGAGGTGTCCGCCAGCATCGAGACTCATACCAAGGATCGTGTCGCCGGGTTTCGCCAGCGCGAGCATCACTGCGCCGTTGGCCTGCGCGCCCGAATGTGGCTGAACATTTGCAAAGCCAGCGTTAAACAATTGCTTGGCACGGTCGATGGCCAGCGTTTCGACCTCGTCGGACGGCGCACAGCCCTGGTAATAGCGCTTGCCGGGATAGCCCTCGGCATATTTGTTGGTGAACACTGACCCCTGCGCCTCAAGCACCGCTTTCGAGACGATGTTTTCCGATGCGATCAGCTCGATCTGGTGTTTCTCTCGGTCAAGTTCGTGCTGAACGCCAGCAAACACCGCCGGATCGGCCTGGGCCAGATTACGCGTGAAAAAGCCGTCGGGCTGTACGTCGGAGAGGTCGTTGGCTGGCTGGCTGCTCATGCTGGTTCCTTGGCTGTTAGTTTATTGACTCGGGCGGCGTGGCGGCCCCCGGCGAAATCGGTTGAAAGAAACGCATCGACGCAAGCCTTGGCCATGTCGATACCGGTTAAACGCGCACCCATCGCGATGACGTTGGCGTCATTATGCTCGCGGGAGAGTTTGGCTGATAATGGTTCGGACACAAGAGCCGCGCGGACGGCGGGGTTGCGGTTGGCGGCGATTGAAATACCGATGCCTGATCCGCACAAGGCAACGCCGCGTTCAGCCGAACCCGTTGCAATCGCGTCAGCCAGTTTGTAACCATAATCGGGATAATCGACCGAAGCATCATAATGCGGGCCAAGATCGCTTACCTCATGCCCGCACCCACGCATATGCTCAACCAGCGCGGCTTTCAGCGCAAGGGCGGCGTGGTCAGAGGCGATGGCGATACGCATGGCATATCCTGTAGCAGGTGGAGTCGGAACACGCTCCATCTATGTGAAGCGCTGCCAAAACGCCATGCCGAATTTGCGCCGTTGCGCGGCTTATCCACGGGCTTTATGGGGAAGGGATGGCCAATCTGCTTTTATCCCTCGCTCTGTTCGCTGGCGTCCTGCTGCTTCTTGGCGCGTGGAAGCGGTGGCGTCGCGATGGCGCTGGCCAGCAAATGTGGCTGATGGTTGTCGCGGCGCTGGTGATTTTTGCGAACATTGCGATCTGGGTAGTGCCCGATAACAAAGGTCAGTCCTTGGTGACTGGCGAAGTGAAATGATGTTAGCCCGCCTGTAGGCGGGAAAGGCGCGAAGGTGTGGAATACGCAACGCCGTCGCGCCTTAAACCAAATCTTTGCGCCTTTTCTCCTTAGCGCCTTGCTCACCAAAGGTGAGCCAACTCTTCACTTAATCGGCGAGTTAGGGTCGAGCCGGAAATCGAGATAATTGTTCACCGACGCCATCAGTAATTCCTGCTCATGTTCATAGAAATGGTTGGCACGCGGGATTTCTTCGTGGTGGATGGTGATGTGTCGCTGAGTGCGAAGCTTATCGACCAGTTTCTGCACTGCGCTCGGGTTCACGATTTCATCCTGTGCACCTTGGATTATAATGCCCGATGAAGGGCAGGGCGCGAGGAAGCTGAAGTCATACATATTGGCGGGCGGCGAGATCGAAATGAAACCGCGCACTTCGGGGCGGCGCATCAGCAACTGCATCCCGATCCACGCACCAAAGCTGAAGCCGGCGACCCAGGTTGTCGATGCTTCGGGGTGAAAGCTCTGCACCCAATCGAGCGCCGATGCCGCGTCGGACAGTTCGCCAATACCATTGTCGAATTCGCCTTCGCTCCGGCCAACACTGCGGAAATTGAAGCGCAAAACGGCAAAACCGCGCGCTACAAACGTCTTGTAGAGATTTTGCGTAATCCGGTCATTCATCGTGCCGCCAGCCTGCGGGTGCGGATGAAGGATCATCGCAACCGGCGCGCGCGGGCGGGGTGGCGGCGAAAAACGGGCTTCGAGACGGCCTTCTGGACCGGGAATTGCGATTGCTGGCATGAGCGGTGTTCGATTCTATGACTGTTGGCGCGCGCTGCCAGATTGTTCGGGCTTTGCAGGAATTGGAAGCGCTATATAGAAGCAGTGACGATTTTCGCAACCATCATGGAAAACATGCCTACTCCATCGCGCATCTATCTCGACCATGCTGCCACCACGCCGGTCATTCCGGCGGCGCGTGAAGCGATGATGGAAGGGCTGGATCGGTGGGCCAACCCGTCATCGCCGCATCACGAAGGACGCGCGGCCAGGGCGGCTCTTGAGGATGCCCGGAAACGAATTGCCGCAGCATTGTTCTGGGACGGCGAGGTTATCCTGACAAGTGGTGCAACAGAAGCAATCAACATCGGTTTGACCGGTTTTCGAGCGGTAGCGAGCGCCGTCGAGCACAGCGCAGTCATGGCAATCGCTGGCGTCGGCAAGCGAATAACCGTTAACGCAAATGGCATATTTCAGATGCCCTATATCCAGTCGATGCGTCGCTATGCGATCCAGCAGGTCAACAATGAAACCGGCGTGATCCAGCCGCTTGATGAATTGCGGGACATGTTCCGCGAAGCAGGCGGAACGCTCTTTGCCGATTGCTCCCAAAGTGCTGGTAAGCTAGCTCTTCCGGAAGCCGACATGATCGCGGTGTCCGCCCATAAACTGGGTGGGCCGCCGGGTATTGGCGCGCTTTTGGTTCACAAACTGGATGTGCTTCATCCGACGGGCGGGCAGGAGCAAGGTTATCGGCGGGGGACCGAGAATTTACCAGCGGCCCTCGGTTTTGCCGCAGCGTTGGAGGCGGGCTTTGGTTGGATGTCTGAGGCCGTGCGGCTTCGCTCAATACTCGACGCCGCTATCACCGACGCAGGCGGCGAAGTCGTTGCGCAACGCTCGCCGCGCCTGGCGACCATTTCTAGTTACCGAATGCCTGGAGTGTCGGCATCGAGCCAGCTAATCGGTTTCGACATGGCGGGGATTGCGGTGTCGGCAGGGAGCGCCTGTTCGTCGGGAACGCTGAAATCGAGCCACGTGCTCGGTGCGATGGGGTGGGATGTTCAACCGGCAGGTGAGGTGGTTCGAGTCAGTTTTGGACCTCAAACCAGCGAAGCAGAAATAGCGCGCGTTATCGAAGTCTGGCACAGCATATCGGCGCGAGCGAAGGCAGCATGATCTATCTCGATTATCAAGCCACGACGCCGCTAGCGCCAGAAGCCTTCTCCGCGATGGAGCGTTGGCTGCGAGACGGTTTTGCCAATCCGCACAGTATGCACGCGCCGGGCAGGGCGGCGGCGGCGGCGGTCGAGGTAGCGCGTGAGCAGGTGGCGGCTTTGCTACCCAAAGGTGGGCGGGTTATTTTTACCTCGGGTGCGACCGAGGCCATTAACCTGGGCATCAAGGGGTGTGGGTTGCCGGTCAGCGCAGCAGCAACGGAACATGCGGCGGTGCTGGATTGCTTGGATTATCTTGGGGGCGAAGTTTTACCGGTAAACGAGGACGGATTGATCCCTTCTCCGTTCGTGTCGAGCGAAGACGAGACACCGGGAAGGCGTGCTCGACCGATGGGCCTCTCGTCTTCGCTCGAGGTGAACGGGTTTTTAATGGCAGCGATGCTCGTTAATAATGAGATCGGCACGATCCAACCCATCGCCGAACTCGCGGCTCAAGCCCACGCAGCAAACAACCTCCTCCTCTGCGACGCAGTCCAAGCCTATGGTCGCATCGCAATTCCCGACGGCCCCGACCTCATCGCCATATCAGCACACAAAATCCACGGTCCGAAAGGAATTGGCGCGTTGTGGGTTCGCGACGGGGTCAAACTCGAACCGCTGATGCACGGCGGAGGCCAAGAACAAGGCTTGCGCTCCGGCACACTTTCGCCCGCCCTATGCGCCGGCTTTGGCGTAGCTGCAAAACTGGCAGGTGAGCGAATGCGGGATGACGCGGCGCATGTCGCCGAACTCTGGTACCGCGCCGTTGCCGCCTTTGCCGACTGGACCATTAACGGCTCGACCGAGCACCGCTACAAGGGCAACCTGAACATCCGCCGCGACGGTGTCGATGTTGGACGCCTCATGTCCGAATGCCGTAATATCGCATTCTCAGCCGGTTCCGCCTGCGCCAGCGGGTCTGGCCGCCCAAGTCACGTGCTGCGTGCCATTGGCCTAACCGACACACAGGCAAAATCCTCGATCCGCTTGGGCTTTGGCCGCTATACGACGCCTGAAGAAATTGATATCGCAGCGGCAACCATCAACCGCGCAGCAGAAGCGATGCTATGATCAAAGTGACTTTCATCAGCGCCGATGGTGACGAGGAACAGGTGATCGAAGCCAATGAAGGCGATTGCCTGCTCGACGTTGCCCAAGCCGCCGGACAGCCGCTGGAGGGCACCTGCGAGGGGCAGATGGCCTGTTCAACCTGCCACGTCATCATCGGCAAAGAATATTTCGACAAACTCCCCTGCGCTATAGAAGACGAAGAAGACATGCTCGACCTTGCCAGTGGCGCTCGACGCACGAGCCGCCTATCGTGCCAAATCACGCTGACGGTGGAACTGAACGGAATGATCGTCAATATCCCATCCGAAAGCCGGAATATGCAAGGCCTTTAATCGCCTTCACTTCCCATTCACCAAAAAGCGTCTATATGGGTTCTGTCG
>JANPAM010000356.1:0-2579 GCA_031429915.1 Sphingomonadales bacterium
CTGCTTTATCGCAAAGCAACCCTATCCGAATGTCAAACTGGAGAATATCGTATCGAAATCGGCATCGGGACGGCCGGATATGGGTTTCGTCCACACCACATTCAAAAGCCATTTGCCGTTTTCGGGAATCCGGAATGTGGCTCGGCCCGATTTGTCGGTTTTCCTAATGGCAATAGGCTTCTCGTCCGACAGAAGGTTGGTCAGTTTGACCGTTGCTCCGGGCAGACGTTTGCCTTCGTAAATTACATGAACAGGCAGATTACCAGACTTGCCCAAAGCGTAGGGATCGCGCTCCGGCACAATTTCGAGCGTCAGGCCGATAGCTTTGACGGCGCGAGGATCGGCAATTCCGGATTTCTGCCCGACGCGGATAAGAGCCTTGGCGCGACGACTGTAAATTTCGCGACCCACAGAGTTGGTGGTGCCCTTGCGCACTCGATAGGTAAGTATAGGCGTCAACCCCTCGTCTCGCGCATAATCGGTAAAACGTTTCGCTGGCAGTTCGGAAGTCGCATGATTGGTTTGCATTGCGACGATGTAACTACCGGCTTTGGCAAACACGGGCGCAAAATGAGCGCCAGCGCCTCGTTGTTTGAATGCACTTCTAAGATCGACGGTGCCGTTCGGACCGATAGACTTCAGCATTACAACCCGCTTGGCATCGGCTTCCCAACGGCCGCGATCGTCGCCGTGACCAATGAGTGCCGTGATCGGCAAAGCGACCCCTGGCTTGGTCTGGAAGCTTTGCGGCTGCAGCCAGAAATCATGCGCAGTGGCCGAGGTAGCGACAAGGACGAGCGAGAGTTTAGCCAGAATGAAGCGCATGGGGGGAGAAGTCCTTTCGATTTTTTTTGTTCCCGTATTATTAAAGGTCAAGCTGGTGGCTTGTCCATTTCAAATTGGGGAGGCGTGCGGACAGCGGCGAACCTCTTGTTGTTTACGGCGGTACTGACGACATTTTCAGCTCCTGCTTATGCACATGAAGAAGCGGGCGCTGCTGGCGGCGTCGCTGCCGGCTTCAGTCATCCGTTTTTAGGCGCCGACCATTTGCTCGCGTTGATCGCGGTTGGAATTTGGGGGGCGTTTCTCGGGAGGCCTTTGCTCGTCATATTGCCGATGGTGTTTCCGGTCATGATGACAGTCGGCGCAGCGTTGGCGATGGCATCGATCCCGTTTCCGCCGGTCGAGCTTGGTATCGCCATTTCGGTGATTGCACTCGGGTTGGTTATCCTAACTGCGGCACGCGCTGCGCCGGTTGTGGCCTGTGCGGTGGTTGCGGTGTTCGCACTGTTTCACGGCTACGCGCATGGTACCGAATTGCCTGAAACCGCTGACCCCGTAGGTTACGCCGTCGGCTTTGTGCTCGCCACCGGGCTTTTACATCTCGCTGGGATTGGTCTGGGACTATTGAAGAGCCTGCGTTTTGGCGAACTCGGTTTGCGCGCTGCCGGGGCTGTTATCGCAGTAGCCGGTGTTATGTTTCTCACTGTGGGGCTGCCGCTATGAACGCAGGATTTCTGCCGCTCGCTTTGCTCTGCGCTGCGTTGGGATTGGCACTGGTCAAGACGCCGCTGAAGTTGGCCGCAATGGCGATTGCGGCGCTGATTGTAACGTCTTTGATTTCCTACGCAGTTATTCCGACGGCACGTTGGGAAACACCGGCATTGTTGGGGCTTTGGCTAAGCGCAGCAATAACGGCCATGCTTTCCTATCTGCCGCGCGGACTTGATGGAAACCGGGTTTTTCTGGCGAGCGTCAATGCGGGTCTGTGGGTCGGCGTTGTTGCCCATTCGGCTGGAGGCGGTGTCGGCATTGCCTCGGCATTACCATTTGCATTATTGTTTTTGCCTGCCGCTTGGTTGCTGAAAAAAGAGCTGGGTGCCGGTGTAAAGATCGCGGCTAGCTGGATTGTCGCAGTCAGCATTCTGGCCGGAATGGTCGCAATAAGCCCCACGCCTGGTTATGCTCCGGACCATATGCAATGAAGACCGCGAGCTTTTTCCTCTTTATTGCTATGCTCGGTTCAATTGCTACGCCAGCTTTCGCGCAGGTCATCGAGATTGGTGCTGACGGCGAAGCAACGCTTTACGATGCGCCCACGATATTTGCCGATGAAGGCAGTTCACCAGTTTTCGAACGCGCTGCTCATACTATCCAGCGGATGTCGCAAGGGTCCGCTGTGACTGTTTCGGTTGCCCAAGTCGAACGTGAATATGGACTGCCATCGGGAATCGTCGATGCGGTGATGTATCAAGAATCGCGTGGCCGGATGAACGCGGTCAGCCCCAAAGGTGCGCTTGGGCTGATGCAGCTCATGCCGGGTACCGCAGCGCAACTTGGCGTCAATCCCTATGATGCCGACCAAAATATCCGTGGGGGCGCACGCTATCTGCGCCAGCAAATCGACCGGTTTGGCAGCATCCCGTTGGCACTTGCCGCGTATAATGCCGGGCCGGGTGCAGTGCTCCGTTATGGTGGAATCCCGCCCTACCGCGAAACGCAGAATTACGTGGCGACGATTTTGAGCAGATGGCAACCGCCGGCACTAACGGCTACTCCCGCTGCCATTGCTAAAGCTG
>JANPAM010000357.1:0-1738 GCA_031429915.1 Sphingomonadales bacterium
TCATCATCCGGATCCCCCGCCAAACCGCCGTCGCCAGCAGTTTGGGCAGCCGAAGCTCTGCCAAAATAGCTGCGGTAGAGTACAAGGAACAGAAAATCGGCAAGTGCCTGTTGATGGACCGGCTGGTCGGCTCGAGGCCGGGGACCGAGGAGGGTTTGGATCTGGTCACGCGCGACGGAATGCTCATCCGGGCCTATCTCGGCGATGGCTGTCTGGCGCGAGAGTTTTATGCGGGCGCCTATATGGAACGGCCATTGGACGGGAAGCTGTGTGTTGATCGCGATATGCTCCACGCGCGAACCGGTGCAAAATGCGAGATCGACAAATTCCGCTTGCTCGTCGCCCGATGACCGCTTTCCGCCAAATTTCTTGACATTTTCCGCTTGCGCGGCCAAAGCGCCCGCGAGCAAAGCGGTTGTGCGAGCATCCGGCTTTGCGCACTTCATTTCCGGAAAAAATTTATGCGTTTTGCCGACATCGGCCTGTCAGACGAACTGTTAAGAGCTGTAACCGAGTCTGGCTACGATATTCCGACGCCGATCCAAGAACAGGCAATTCCGTCGGTTCTGATGATGCGCGACATTATCGGCATTGCCCAGACGGGTACGGGCAAGACAGCATCATTTGTGTTGCCGATGATCGACATACTGGCCGAAGGCCGCGCTCGCGCCAGAATGCCGCGCTCGCTCATCCTTGAACCAACGCGCGAACTTGCGGCACAAGTGGCCGAGAATTTCGAGAAATACGGGAAGTATCACAAGCTTTCGATGGCGCTGCTGATCGGCGGCGTTCAAATGGGTGATCAGGTCAAGGCGCTCGAGAAGGGCGTTGATGTTCTGATCGCGACGCCGGGCCGGTTGATGGACCTGTTCGAGCGCGGCAAGATTTTGCTGAATGGCTGTGAGCTGCTGGTAATCGACGAAGCCGACCGGATGCTCGACATGGGCTTTATTCCCGACATCGAACATATCTGCACGAAGTTGCCCGCGACGCGGCAGACTTTGCTGTTCTCGGCAACGATGCCGCCGCCAATCAAGAAGCTTGCCGACAAATTCCTTTCAAACCCAAAATATATCGAGGTCGCCCGCCCCGCGTCGTCGAACCTTCAAATCGAGCAGTTTCTGGTCGATGTGACGCCGACGAAAAAGCGCGAGACGCTGGGTAATCTGCTTCGTATCGAAGAAGTCGCCACGGGGATTATCTTTTGCAATCGCAAGACGACGGTACGTGAACTTAACAAGAGTTTGCGTCAGCAAGGTTTCCGCTCGGGCGAAATTCACGGTGACATCGACCAAGGAACGCGTCAACGCGAACTAGAGTCTTTCAAATCAGGCGAGATCAACCTGCTGGTAGCCTCCGACGTCGCGGCGCGCGGGTTGGATATCAAGGGTGTCAGCCATGTGTTTAACTATGACGCGCCGTGGCACCCCGATGACTATGTCCACCGCATCGGTCGTACGGGCCGGGCAGGGGCGAAGGGCAAGGCATTTACCTTTGTCACCAAGGCCGACGAAGAAGCGATTGGTGCTATCGAGAAGCTGATCGGTGTGAAGATTACGCGGCTGGGCAAAACCGAGGCACCTGTTGCCGAGAAGCCAGAGCGCGAGGAACGGCATCCGGCTGCAAAGCGCGATCGCCCGGCGCGTGCCGAAAAGCCACGTCCGGAGCCAAAGCCTGAGCGTGCCGAACCAGCGCCAGGGCGCGTGCAAGTCGAAGCTAAACCAGCGCGTGACAAGCC
>JANPAM010000358.1:0-1679 GCA_031429915.1 Sphingomonadales bacterium
CAATTTCGAGATCCGGTTTCGCGTTCGTGGCACCGGCGGGCGCAATGATTTGCAAATGAAATTCACCAATGGCGACACGGTCTATTGGCGGACTTGGAGCGATTGGCGTGCGCCAGCCGAATGGACCGAAATCGTCGTGCCTGCACAAGAAGTCGGTTTTGCGTGGGGGCCGGATAACAAGGCCGCGCTCAAAAGCATCGACGGCGTCGAATTTGTTATCGCCCGCAACCGCGATGGCGGCGCGGGGACAATCGAGATCGACGATCTTCGCATATTGCCGCTGTCCGGCCCTCGCCCCGCGACCGTTGCCAGCGGGCCAACGGATACTGCGCAATTGATGGTGCTCGCCAAAGCCGCGCCGCGCGGCGAATTCCCGCGCGCGTTTCTGGATGAGCAGCCTTACTGGACGCTGGCTGGCAGCGACGGCGGCGCGGTAGCTGCGCTGATATCGGAGGACGGCGCAATCGAGCCCGCCAAGGGCAGCTACTCGGTCGAGCCGACGGTGATCGCAGCCGGCAAGCGCCACCGTTGGAGCGATGTGCGTGCCAGCCAGCGGCTGGTTGACGGCTATCTGCCGATTCCTTCGGTTAGCTGGACAGCTAATGACTGGCGGCTCGAAACGACACTGCTTGCCGATAGCGTAGGGCGCGGCGTTCATGCTCGCTACCGGCTGACCAACATGAGCACATCCAAGCTGAAGCTGACGCTCGAATTGGCGGTGCGCCCGTGGCAGGTGAATCCGCCCGCCCAGTTCCTGTCACAACGCGGCGGCTATAGCGCGATCCGAAGCATCGAGCGCCGCCAAGACGGCTTGGTCATCAACCAGCCGCAAGGCGATGGCGATCCGGTATTGACGCGCTACATGACTCTTGCCGCTCCCCCCAACCGGTTCGAAACCGCTTTGTTGTCGGGCTGGGCCGGCAAGGACGCTGCCATGGCGACGCTAGCGTGGGATATCGATCTGGCTCCGGGCGAAAGCCGATTAATTACGCTGGTGATGGCCGACGACGATGCCCGGTTGCCTGGCTGGCAAACTGCCTATGACGAGACGCTGGCGCACTGGCGCGACGTTCTAAACCGAGTCAAGATCACCGCGCCGCCCGCCAAGCACGCCGTGATCGACTCGGCGCGCACGGCGATTGCGCATATGCTGATGAGCCGCACCGGGCCGATGCTGAAGCCCGGCACCCGCAGCTACAACCGCGCATGGATTCGCGACGGCGCGATGATGGGCGAAGGCCTGCTGCGCGCTGGTCGCTTCGACGTCGCGCGCGGCTTTGCCGACTGGTATGGAAAATATCTGTTCAGCAATGGCAAGGTCCCGTGCTGCGTCGATTTCAGGGGTGCTGATCCAGTGCCGGAGAATGACAGTCACGGCCAGTATATTTTCCTGCTCACCGAACTTTATCGCTACACCGGACACAAGTCCGCGCTTGAAGCCGACTGGCCGAAAATGGCGGCAGCTTGGGGCTATATGGACGGGCTGCGCCTATCCGAACGAACCGCAAAGAACAGAACCCCGGACCGCCGGATGCTTTACGGTTTGATGCCACCGTCGATCAGTCACGAAGGTTATTCGGCGAAGCCGCAATATAGCCTTTGGGACGATTTCTGGGCATTGCGCGGCTTCAAGGATGCAGCCGAAGTCGCAACCTTGCTCGGCAAGTCCCAAGCGGCAG
>JANPAM010000359.1:0-6796 GCA_031429915.1 Sphingomonadales bacterium
AAGCATTTCGGTGGTGGTCGCCTTGACCGATACGCGGGCGACGTCAACGCTCATGATTTCAGCAAGTCTTGCCCGCATGATTGCCTTATGCGGACCGATTTTTGGCGCTTCGCAAATGATGGTGACGTCAGCATTCGCGAGGCTGTAGCCCATGTCAGCCGCCAGCTTAATCGCATGTGCCAAAAACCGGTCCGATGAAGCGCCGCGCCACTGTGTGTCGGATGGCGGAAAATGATCGCCGATATCGCCAAGCGCCATAGCTCCCAATATCGCATCGGTCAGGGCATGAATGGCAACGTCGGCGTCGCTATGTCCCGAAAGCCCTTTGTCGTGCGGGATATGAATTCCGCAGAGCCATAATTCTTCGCCCGCAACAAGACGGTGAACGTCAAATCCGGAGCCGCTGCGGATGCTTGGCATATTGTCACTTCCTTGAAAATCACTGGCAAAAGTAAATTTGGCGAGGCGTTCGTCGCCCGGAACAATTTTTACCTCTCGCCTTGCAGCCATCAGCATTCGTGCATCGTCGCTTGGTTCTTCACCAGACCAGTTTTGATGCGCCGCGAGAATTGCGTCGAAATGAAACGCTTGCGGTGTCTGAATACGCCACAGGCCGTCGCGCTCGACGGTGTCGGTCAGTGTGTCACTACCACGCGCGAGGCTATCGACAACGGGTAGGGCAGGGACCGCTCCCGGCGCATCGTCAAGCGCCGAAAGCAGCAAGTCTATCACTGTAGACGGCAAAAACGGCCGTGCAGCATCATGGACAAGCACCCGCGCTGCCCCCCCGCTGGCGGCGATTGCTAGCAGGCCGTTTTGAACACTTTGACGCCGGGTTGCGCCGCCAGTGAGAATATGCGGCGCGGGGAGATCGAGCAGGCACTCAGTAGCTAGGTCTAGCTGACCGTCACCAATCGCTACATAAACCGTGTCAATCGAGGGATGCGCCGACAGCGCCGCGTAGCTATGCCGTAACATCGGTTTGCCGCGCACGAGCCGGAATTGCTTCGGTATGTCAGCACCAGCACGGCTGCCAGACCCCGCGGCGACGATCATTGCGACAGTGCGTTCTGTGGAACTCATTGCCGCGCCTTATCCAGTGTGCTCTTGCCCGCCAAGCTGAAACGCGGTAACGGCCTGCCTAAATTTTAGGCAGTTTACGACAATGCAACTTAAACCCATTCAAATCGGCGGAATTGAAATCGAGTGTCCAGTGATATTGGCACCGATGACCGGCGTCACCGATATGCCGTTCCGCCGGATCGTTCGCCGGTTTGGTTCGGGCCTGAACGTCACCGAGATGATCGCCAGCCAGGCAATGATCCGTGAAACGCGGCAGTCTTTGCAAAAATGCGCTTGGGACGCGATTGAAGAGCCGGTGTCGATGCAGTTGGCCGGTTGTACTCCCTATGAAATTGGCGAGGCAGCGAAGCTCAACGAGGAACGTGGCGCCGCAATAATTGACATCAACATGGGTTGCCCCGTCAAAAAGGTGGTTAATGGCGACGCCGGTTCGGCGTTGATGCGCGACCTTCCTTTGGCTGCAAGCCTTATCAAAGCCACCGTCGCAGCGGTCTCAGTACCAGTGACCGTAAAAATGCGGATGGGCTGGGACCTTGGCAGCTTGAATGCGCCCGAGCTAGCGCACATCGCCGAAGACTTGGGCGCGAAGATGATCACTGTCCACGGACGGACTCGCAACCAGATGTACAAGGGTTCGGCGGATTGGGCATTTGTGCGTAAAGTGAAAGACGCGGTATCGATCCCGGTAATCGTCAATGGCGATATCTGCTCGATCGAGGATGCCGTAACCGCGCTTGAACAAAGCGGAGCAGACGGCGTGATGGTCGGGCGCGGTGCTTATGGCAAACCCTGGCTGCTTGGCCAGATGATGCATTGGTTCCGCACCGGCCAGACGATTGCCGACCCGACACTCGATGCGCAATACCACCTTATCGTCGAGCATTACCGGGCAATGCTCGAATTATACGGCACCGAGGTCGGCGTAAACGTCGCGCGCAAGCATATTGGTTGGTATACCAAGGGACTGACCGGCTCGGCGGAGTTTCGCAACCACGTAAACCGGATCGACGACGCGGCGGTTGTGCTGGACGAGCTTGAGCGCTTTTACGAACCACAGATGGAGCGCGTGGCGGCGTGATCGCTACGCTACAGCGTCCCGATCACGGCCAGTTGCTGGCGGCCATACCGGTGCCGGTACTGCTGATCGGGCCAGACAATGCAATCTCCTTCGCTAATGACGCTTGCGAGGCGTTCTTCAGCCGGAGCAAGCGCAAGCTTGTGGGCAGCAACGTTGCTGAACTTCTTCATTTCAGCAGCGACCGAATGAACGCTGTGCTGAACGCCCGCGAAAACGACATTTCGGCACAGGATATGGAATTGGCGACGGCGCTAGGTTCGATCACCGTCGATATCAATATCTCTATCCTGCCGTCGGACCCCGAATGGCGATTGCTGTTCCTGTCGCCACGCCACGGCGGGCGCGAGCATATCAGTGAACACAGGGATAATGGCCAGCAACAAGCAATGGGGGCGCCCGCGATCTTGGGCCACGAAATCAAAAATCCATTGGCCGGCATCAAGGGTGCGGCGCAACTGCTGGCTCGACGCGTCGACAATGACGGCAAGGCGCTGACCGAACTGATCGTTAACGAAGTCGACCGGATTGCGCGGCTGCTAGACCAGATGCAAAAGCTTGGAAGCTCCGAGCCGACCGAGTTGGCACCGGCGAATGTCCACCTGCTGATCGAACGCGCGATCCGCTCGATCCGTGCCGCCAACCGGGCGATGCCGGAAATCTCGATCAATTATGATCCGTCGCTACCCGAAGTGATGATCGATGCTGACGCAATGGTTCAGATCATTATCAACCTGATGCAAAACGCGATTGATGCACTTGAAGGACGTCTTGACGGTGTCATCGGTATCTCCACGCGTTTTGTAATGAGCGGTGCTCTGCGTGAGGCCGACATGGACAGGCGGTCGATAAAGTTGCCGGTCGAGATCGCGATATCGGACAACGGCCCGGGTGTGCCTGCACATATCGAGGAGGAATTGTTCTCGCCATTTGTGACCACAAAGCGAGACGGGCAGGGGCTTGGTCTGGCCATCGTTCGCAAGCTTATGTCGCAAATGAACAGCAGAATTGTCTTCGAACGCGACGAAGCCAAGGCGCTGACTTCGTTTCGCCTGTTCCTTCCCGTCGCGGGCAAAGGCAACTCTAAATGAGCAATCCTAAAGTCCTGATCGTCGAGGACGACATATCGATTGGCGTAGTTGTCTGCGCTGCCCTGGCGGCCGAAAACATCGACACGCAGATTTGCGACACCGTAAAAGCACGTGATGACGCGCTGGCCAGTGGTGTATTTGATCTCATGCTGACCGATGTTGTGCTGAAGGACAGCGATGGTCTGGCGAGGCTTAAAGAAGTGATGGCGACAGCTCCCGACATGCCGGTCATTATTATGTCGGCGCAAAATACCCTTGAAACCGCAGTTCGCGCAAGCGAAATTGAGGCCTTCGAGTATTTTCCCAAACCGTTTGATCTTAACGATCTGGTGCTGGCCGTGAAGCAGGGTATCGACCGTCGCCGGTCGGTGCCAGCGAACAACGCCGAGACGTTATCCGAGGCCAATCTTCCGATGATCGGTCGAAGCGTTGCGATGCAGGACGTTTACCGAATGGTCGCGCGACTGCTGCGCAATGATCTTTCGGTGCTGATCTCGGGCGAATCCGGTACCGGCAAGGAACTGGTAGCCGAAGCAATCCACACTCTGGGACACCGCAAAACAGGACCATTCGTCGCGGTCAATATGGCGGCCATTCCGGCTGAATTAATCGAAGCCGAATTGTTCGGACACGAGAAAGGCGCATTCACAGGCGCAGTTGGTCAGTCCATCGGACGGTTCGAGCAGGCGCAGGGGGGTACATTGTTCCTCGATGAAATTGGGGATATGCCAAAACATGCGCAAACCCGTCTCCTTCGCGCATTGCAGAGCGGCGTAATTAGCCGGATAGGCGGCAAGGCCAGTATTCGTTTGGATGTCAGAATATTGGCTGCAACCAACCAGAAGCTTGAGGATTTGATTGCCCAAGGCAAGTTCCGGGAAGATCTTTTTTACCGGCTCAATGTGGTGCCGATCAACATGCCGCCGCTGCGAGATCGCACCGAAGATATTGGTCTGCTGGCGCAGCATTTCCTTACATTGGCGTCAAAAGAAGGCCTTCCCTTGCGCCAGATTGAGGATGCCGCGATTAGCCTGTTGATGACGATGCCGTGGCGGGGTAATATCCGGGAACTGAAAAACTTGATTTACCGCTTGGCGTTGGTTTCTCGCGATGATGTTATCTCTCAAGCGACTGTCGCACAATATATCGAACATCCTGTCGACGGCGACATGCCGGTAAAAGGGGCTAGCTTTGAAGCAGCCGTATTCCAGTTCCTCCGAAATCACCGGATACGCGGCTCGTCTCGCGAAAAAATCTATCAGCGTGCGTTGGCTGAGTTCGAAATTCCGCTGCTCCAGCATGTCATGCGTCAGGCAAAGGGTAATCAGCTTAAAGCAGCCTCCCTCCTCGGCATCAACCGCAATACATTGCGTAAAAAACTGACTGAATATGCCATCGGGACGAATGGAGCGGGATGAAACGGCCTGTGCCTGGGGCGCTTTGATGTGGAACTGCCTGTTTGTGCTTTTCAGGTGACTCTTATCCTGCAATAGTGTCTTTATGGCCACAATAATGTTGGATGACGATAAGCAGGCCTTAGGGTGGCCTCGTCGGCTGTTGTCGTCATTCGCGCACGCATTGGGCAATAGTCAGTCGATTAAATTTCTTGAAGTCACCAGTGCGATAATGCTGGTTGTGGTCGCTATCAGCACCGCTCTCATTCTCACCGAACAGGGGCCTCAATCCGAGCCACTGTCGCCTGCTAGTGCGGCGGCAATGCTAGTCGCCAATCTCTTACCAGCAACTTTCCTCCTGATATTGTTCGGACGGCGTGTCGCGTTGAGGCGGGCAGAGAAGGGCAATATTGGCAGCAAACAGTTGCTCCACGTTCGACTGGTTGCGATATTCTCGGCAATTACAGCCGTGCCTACATTGTTACTCGTCATCTTTGCTTCTCTGCTTTTTCAAAGTGGGGTGCAATTTTGGTTTTCCGGCGAGGCCCGCGGTATGCTTGAAAATGCAGGCGAATTGGCAACCGGCTATTACGAGCAGAATGCACGCGATGTCGGCGATGAAACCCAGACGATGGCAGGTGACTTCCGCAACGCATTAGCACAAACCAAGGCGACTGACCCCGCGTTTTTAAGCTATTATGTTGAGCAGGTCTTCCGGCGCCGGTTGAGCGAATCAGCAATTGTTTTTATTAATTCCAACGACTTGCAACAAACCGCGGCAGTCGTAACGGAAGACGATAACCGCAACCGAGAGTGGATTAGTGCTGACGTTCTACGCAAATTGAATGCTGGTGAAAGCACTGTCGCAACGAGCCGGAGTGACCGGATTGAAGTAACAACCGTTCTTTTCGACAACCCGAGAACGTATCTTTATGCTAGTCGATTACAATCGGTTCCTGCGTTCGCCTTAGGTGAAAACGCTCAGTCGGTTCTCCGGGATTACGACAATATGCTGGCGCGTTCGCGCAGCCTTCAGTTGCAATTCAACGCAGCATTATATGTTGTTTCGTTGCTGGTCATTGGCATCACACTCTGGATTGCATTGCTCGTCGCCGACCGGTTGGTCCGCCCAGTCAACAATCTCGTTCAGGCCGCGCAGAAAATTGCTGACGGCGATCTCTCAGCAAGGGTATCCGAGGAGAATGTCCGCGCAGATGAAGTCGGCTTTTTGTCGCAGTCATTTAATCGAATGACCGAGCGTTTGCAGAACCAGACAAGTACTTTACTTGCTACGAACAGGCAACTCGATGACCGCCGGGCATTCATCGAAGCGGTTCTCGAATCGGTTTCGGCCGGCGTAATCAGCGTTGATCCAGAAGGCGCGATTCAACTGGCAAACTCGACAGCCGAAACGATGTTATCAGCGGGCGGCGTGTCGATTGTAGGCCAAAACTTTGTTGCTGTATCACCGATTTTGGCGAAATTGTCCGAAGAACAACAGCGCGGTGTGGTCCAGTTGGGGGATGGTGCCGAACCGCTGACCGTTGCTGTGAAGGTGTCGGTTCGAGACCTTGGCAAAGTTGTGACGTTCGAAGACATTAGCCAGCAACTTGCCGACCAAAGGCGGGCTGCCTGGTCAGACGTCGCTCGACGGATCGCGCATGAAATCAAAAATCCACTAACCCCGATCCAGTTAGCGGCAGAACGGTTGCAACGCCGGTTTGGCAAACAAATCGTCGATGGTGCGCCCATATTCGAGCAACTGACGAGCACGATCGTTCGACAGGTTGGAGATCTGCGTAATATTGTCGACGAATTTTCGTCTTTCGCCCGGATGCCAAAGCCGGTTTTCCGGTCCGAAGATCTCACCGATATTGTCGGGCATGCGTTATTTTTGTTTGAAGTGGCGCACACCGACATTGCGTTCAGCTTTAATCATGATGCGACAATGCCGAATTTAATTTGTGATCGGCGTCAGCTCGGTCAGGCTTTTACCAATATCCTGAAAAACGCGGTTGAATCGATTGAGGAACGTAAACTGTCGGGGGGCGAAGCGGGCCGGATTGAGGTGCGAATGGATTTTCACAACACCACAATAAAGCTCTCGTTCACCGACAATGGGACCGGGTTGCCGCATGACCGTGATCGCATCG
>JANPAM010000360.1:0-4149 GCA_031429915.1 Sphingomonadales bacterium
ACCGGAAGCGCCATGCAACGCTCGCCAGCCGAGCCAAAGGCAGCCCCTGCCAGATCGTTTACCACCTGATCGAGATCAGCGTCGGGCATCACGATGCCGTGGTTCTTCGCTCCGCCCATCGCTTGCACACGCTTTCCATTCGCGACGCCGCGATTGTAGACATAATGCGCGATGTCGGATGACCCGACGAACGATACCGCGCCGATGGCCGGATGATCGAGAATGGCGTCGACCATTTCCTTGTCGCCGTGCACCACTTGGCAGATGCCTTCGGGAAGACCTGCCTCGATAAACAGTTCTGCAAGCCGCACCGGCAGGCTTGGGTCACGTTCGCTTGGCTTGATGATGAAGGCATTACCCGTCGCAATCGCGGGGCCGCTCATCCACAAAGGGATCATGCCGGGGAAGTTGAACGGCGTAATGCCTGCACCAATGCCAACCGGTTGGCGCATCGAATAGACGTCGATGCCGGGGCCAGCCCCTTGAGTATATTCGCCCTTCAACACATGTGGAATGCCGCAGCAAAATTCGATGACTTCAAGCCCGCGCTGGATATCGCCCTTACTGTCGGCGATAACCTTGCCGTGTTCGGCCGACAACATATGCGCCAGATCGTCCATATTGGCCTCGACCAGCCGTTTGAATTCAAACATCACCCGCGCACGCCTCTGCGGGTTGGTCATCGCCCAAGCCGGTTGCGCCGCCAATGCCGCCTGCACCGCACGGTCAAGCACTACGGAATCGCCCAATGCGACCTGCGCCTGCACTGCACCATTATTTGGATCGAACACATCACCAAAACGTGTTGCCGTCGCACCCGCGCCGCCCGATATGAAATGGTCAATTTGGCGCATAATCACACTCCTGATATAATGTTCGAGGCAAAGCTCGCAATAATTCGGTGTAAACCGGATAAAACTGGAAGAGCGGATGCCTAAGTTACTGCTGATACCGGGATGATTGCCTCGGCAAGAATGTCTTGTTTGCCGGTTTCATCCGGTTCTGACAAGACGGTTTGGAGGAACAATATACGACTTATGACAAGCACTCTCACCCATCTTGAACGCCTCGAGGCGGAGGCGATCCACATCATGCGCGAAGTTGTCGCCGAGGCTGAAAGGCCCGTAATGCTGTATTCGGTCGGCAAAGACAGCGCAGTGATGCTGCATCTGGCGCGCAAGGCGTTTTATCCATCGCCCCCGCCCTTTCCTCTGCTTCACGTCGACACGACATGGAAGTTCCAGGCGATGTACGAGCTGCGCGAAAAAGCCGCGCGCGACGCCGGCATGGAGTTGCTGGTTTATCAAAACCCCGAGGCAATTGAACGCGGGATCAACCCGTTCGATCACGGATCTCTGCATACCGATATGTGGAAGACCGAAGGGTTGAAACAGGCGCTCGACAAATACGGTTTTGATGTCGCCTTTGGCGGCGCGCGGCGCGATGAGGAAAAAAGTCGCGCCAAGGAGCGGATTTTTTCGTTTCGCACGGCAACGCATGGTTGGGATCCGAAGAACCAGCGGCCCGAGTTGTGGAACCTATACAACGCACGCAAAGCAAAGGGGGAAAGCATCCGGGTGTTCCCGATCTCGAACTGGACCGAGCTCGACATTTGGCAATATATCCATCTGGAGAGGATTGAGATCGTGCCGCTGTATTTCAGCGCGCCGCGTCCCACGGTCGAACGCGACGGCATGTTGCTGATGGTCGATGATGACCGTTTTCAATTGAACGACGGCGAAGTGCCTGTCGAACGCTCGATCCGTTTCCGCACCTTGGGCTGCTATCCTTTGACCGGCGCAGTCGAGAGTACCGCTTCGACGTTGCCCGAAGTTATTCAGGAAATGCTGCTCACCACCACCTCCGAACGTCAGGGTCGAGCCATCGATCATGATCAGGCCGCAAGCATGGAGAAAAAGAAGCAGGAGGGGTATTTCTGATGCCCCAAGATGTGATCTACAAAACCGACGACCTGATTGCTTCGGATATCGATGCCTATCTCGACGTTCATCAGCATAAGTCGCTGTTGCGCTTCATTACCTGTGGCTCGGTTGATGACGGCAAGTCGACATTGATCGGGCGATTGCTATACGATTCGAAAATGATCTTTGAGGATCAGCTGGCGACGCTGGAATCCGATTCGAAGCGGATGGGAACTCAGGGTCAGGAAATCGACTTTGCGTTGCTCGTCGACGGCCTTGCCGCCGAACGCGAACAGGGTATCACCATCGACGTTGCCTACCGTTTCTTCGCTACGGAAAAGCGTAAGTTCATCGTCGCCGATTGCCCGGGGCATGAACAATATACCCGAAACATGGTAACCGGCACATCGACCGCTGACCTGGCCGTCATCTTGATCGACGCGCGCAAGGGAGTGCTCGTGCAGACGCGGCGGCATAGCTATCTCGCCAAACTATTGGGCATCCGCAATATCGTGCTTGCGGTCAACAAGATGGACCTGATCGATTATGATCAGGACCGATACGAAGCGATTGTCGAAGAGTATATGTCGTTCGCCGCGTCGATTGGCATCGACCATTTCACCGCAATTCCGATTTCGGGGTTCAAAGGCGACAATATCACGACGGAATCGGCCAATACTCCGTGGTATCACGGCCCTCCGCTTATGGCGCATCTTGAAACCGTCTCGCTCGATAGCGAGGCTGATCAAGCAAAGCCGCTTCGAATGGCGGTGCAGTGGGTCAATCGACCCAACCTCGATTTCCGCGGGTTCTCCGGCCAGATTGCGACGGGCACAGTTCACCCGGGTGACGCCGTGCGCGTATTACCATCGGGCAAGACAACGACGATTAGCAGGATCGTGACGTTTGACGGCGAACTTGACAAAGCCGTTGCAGGCCAATCGGTCACACTCTGTTTCGCCGACGAAATTGACTGCTCACGCGGCGATGTTATTGCAACTGCTTACGATCCACCAGAAGTGTCCGACCAATTTGAAAGCACGCTCGTCTGGATGGCCGATGACGTGCTGATCCCCGGGCGGGCTTATTGGCTAAAGCTCGGAACTCAGATGGTTTCGGCCACCGTTCACGCGCCCAAATATACCGTCAACGTCAACACTATGGAGCATATGGCGGCAAAGACGCTTGAGCTGAATGCCATCGGGGTCGCCGAAATTTCGACCGACAAACCTATCGTGTTCGAACCCTATGCTGACAATCACACGCTTGGCGGTTTCATCCTGATCGACAAGATCAGCAATGCGACCGTTGCTGCCGGGATGCTTCATTTCTCGCTTCGCCGTGCACAAAATGTTCATTGGCAGGCAACCGATGTAAGCCGCGATGCCCATGCCGCGCTCAAGAACCAGAGGCCGAAAATCCTGTGGTTTACCGGCCTTTCGGGATCGGGCAAATCGACCATCGCCAACGAGGTTGAAAAGGCGCTCAATCTGATGAACCGGCACACATTCCTGCTCGACGGTGATAATGTCCGTCACGGGCTGAACAAGGATCTGGGTTTTACCGAAACCGACAGAATCGAAAATATCCGCCGCGTGGGTGAAGTTGCCAAGCTGATGGCAGATGCTGGCCTTATCGTGCTGACCGCGTTCATCTCGCCATTCCGTGCCGAGCGCGACATGGTGCGGGCAATGCTCCCCGAAGGCGAGTTTATCCAAATTTTCGTCGATACCCCGCTCGAAATCGCCGAAGCCCGCGACGTGAAGGGGCTGTATAAAAAGGCTCGCGCCGGACAGCTGAAGAACTTCACCGGTATCGACAGCCCTTATGAAGCACCGGAAAATCCCGACATACGAGTTAACACGGTCGAGATGACACCTTCAGAAGCCGCCGAATATATCATCCGCCAACTGATGCCGCTCAAATGAACGTCATCTCTGACGACGCCGAGCTTGCCGCATATCTGGCGGAACAAGCGGGAAAGTTGCTTTTGCAGGTGCGCGATGGCGGGCTGCTTTCGCTTGAGGCGTTGGGCAAAGCAGGTGACGACACTGCCAACCAGTTCCTGTGCAACGCCATCCGCGGGCAACGCCCCGACGACGGGCTGCTGTCCGAGGAAGAGAAGGATAATCCCGATCGCCTCACCAAATCGCGCGTGTGGATTATCGACCCGCTCGATGGCACCCGTGAATATGGTGAAGGCCGGACCGATTGGGCGGTGCATGTT
>JANPAM010000361.1:0-4481 GCA_031429915.1 Sphingomonadales bacterium
GATTACTAAAAGCTAAATTCAAACAGCTTTCATCACTCGCTTCGGCCTGACCTGCAACTCGCCCTTGCAGTTGGGGCAGCGACCTTCAAGCGGTCCGTCGACGCAAGGGCCGCAGAAGGTGCATTCGTAGCTGCAGATGCGCGCATCTACACTCTCCATCGGTAGCGGCGTCGCGCAGCATTCGCATTGATCGCGCATCTCAAGCATAGTCGTTCTCCTCGCGTTATCTCCCGACCCGTTGCAACCCGGTGCCGTGCATTTTCAGCCAGCGGTCGGCGGCTTTGCGGTCGCCTTCGAACAATTGGTCGAGCCAGCCGTAAAAGGCCGGACTGTGGTCCATGTGCCGGATATGCGCGACTTCATGCGCGATGACCGAGCGGCGGACGTGGGCAGGGGCCATTATTAGCCGCCAGCTAAGCGATATCGTCCCGCGCGACGAGCAGCTTCCCCAGCGACTTCGCGGGTCGCCGAGTGACAGACGAGGGATGGGCTGGCCTGCTTGCTCGCAATAATACGCGATTTCATCGGTATAAACGCGGCGGGCTTCGGCTTTGAGCCAGCGCAATACCCGCGCTTCGATCATTGATTCGGGTCCACCAAGCCGGATGGTGCCTTCGCTCCTACGGATCGCGCGTGGCCAGTCGGCCTGCCATTCGATGACATGCACCTCGCCCTCAACCGCGATCTCGCTGCCGCGCGAAACCGGCGCGGCATCGGGAGCGCTTTGCAGGCGGGCGGCGATCCACTGGTGCTTTTGCGCTACAAAATCCATCGCGACATTGGTCGGTGTGTAGTTTGGCATCGTGATGCGAATTTCACGCTTCACCGCGTCGGCCCGCATCGAAATCCGCCGGGCGCGGGGGTTGCGCCGGATTTTCACCGGAACCATCTCGCCCTCGACATCGACTAAAGGGTCAGAGTGGCTGTTCGACAATATGGTCTTCAAGCGGTCCAGCATAGATCTCGGACAATGCCCGACCTTTGACCGACATGCCAGCGGCATGAACACTGTTCCGGTCGCCGCTCACCAGATAGTGCCAATCGGGTAGCGGCAAGCCGGCATCGCGGAGCACATAGGCGCAGGTCGATGGCAACCATTCGAAATTGCCAATCTTGCCCCGCGTCAGCCGCAGACAATCCGGGACGAATGCGCGCCGGTTGCGGTAATCGCTGCACTGTGCGGTTTGCGTGTCGAGCAATTTGCACGCGACATTGGTCGGATATATGCGGCCAGTGTCCTCATCTTCGACCTTGTGCAGACAGCATTTTCCGCAGCCATCGCACAACGCCTCCCACTGCGCCCGGTCGAGCGTTTCCAGCGGGGCTTCCCAATATGGCCGCTCGGTTAGCGCACCCATTTCGCGAGTTCGGCGGTCACCAGCGCGGGCGCGCCTTCATTGATGTCGGTCTTGGGCTGATCAGCCGGAAGAATAGCGATTGGCTTGCCGTCGGGACCCATAAGATAAGGCTGTTGCGAGTGGCTCATCAGATAGGCATCGGGCTGTGATCCCTCGACACGCGCGTGATACACCGCGAACTTTTTGGCAGCGGCTGCAATGTTGGCCTCGCTCCCTGTTAGCCCGATCAGGTGTGGATGAAAGGCGCTGGTGAACTGTTTGAGTACAGCAGGGGTATCGCGTTGGGGGTCGACGGTAATGAAGATTGGCTGGATCTTGGTGGCAAGTGCTGGCGAGCTTTTCTCAAACGCTTTGAGCCCGGCCATTAAGTTCTGCACATCGGGCGTGCAGATATCGGGGCAGTTGGTATACCCGAAATAGACGATGCGATATTGCCCGTCGAATTCGGCGTACGTACGTGTCTTGCCATCCTGATCGGTCAACGCGAAATCGCCGCCAATCGTCGCACCGGCGAGCGGGGCTTCGGATAAAGATGGTTGATCGGGTGCTCTGTTACAGGCGGCGAGCAGCATTAGCGGAATTAACATTTTTTTTGTTCATGGCAGCGCCAGACATGGTCTGCTAAGCGCTCAATATCAAGCAGAGGTTCAGCAACATGGGTCAAAGTTTCACAAAGAAAATTGCATTTGCGTGCGGCACTTTGGCGGTGGCCACGCCGTTTGCGGCTGGCGTGATTGCACCAACGGCACACGCCCAATTCTCCGACAGCTACAATTTCCTGAAAGCCGTCAAAGATCGCAAGGGCGCTGAAGTCGAGAAATTTCTTGGTGAGCCGGGATCGGTCATCATCAACACGCGCGACACCACCACCGGTGCCACCGCGCTGCATATCGTAATTGAGCGCAGGGACGCGACCTGGTTGGGCTTTTTGTTGCAAAAAGGGGCTAACCCAAATTTGGCCGACAAGACCGGCAAAACACCGCTTATGCTGGCGACCCAGTTGAGCTTTCTCGAAGGCATCGATTGGTTAATCGACAAAAAAGTGCAGATTGACCAAACCAATCGCGCAGGTGAAACCGCGCTTATTTTGGCGGTTCAGCTACGCAATGCCGAATCGGTTCGGTCGCTGCTAAAGGCAGGAGCGAATGCCGATAAGCGCGACAATCGGGCAGGCTACTCGGCCCGCGAATATGCCAAGCAGGATGGTCGCGGGAGTTCGATATTGTCGATTATCGAAGCGAACGACAAGAAGACCAAGCCGCCGGAGAATAAGTCGCTCGATTTCTCGGGCATCGACGGCAAGAAGAACTAGGCCGCCTTAAACTTCATAGCGACCCCGTTCATGCAATAACGCTTTCCGGTCGGTTTCGGCCCATCGTCAAAGACATGGCCCAAGTGGCCGCCACACCGCGAGCAGTGGACTTCGGTTCGAGCGCTGCCGATTGCGTAATCAGTACTCGTGCCAATACCGCCCGCCAGCGGCTGATAAAAACTCGGCCAGCCGGTGCCGCTTTCAAACTTCGTTTTTGATGAAAACAACGGCTTGGCACAACCGGCACAGACATAGGTACCGACGCGCTTTTCCTTGTTAAGCGGGCTGGTATACGGTCTTTCGGTGCTGTCCTTGCGAAGCACCGTGTAAGCGGCGGGCGACAGGACTTTGCGCCATTCAGCATCAGTTTTGGTCACGGCAAATTTGGTCTTGGCCTTGGCATCGCTGCCACAGCCAAAGGTCAGGCCCATCGCCGCAAGGCTCGAAAAGCCCAGAAATTGGCGCTTGGAAAGTTGCATCGCTAAAGTCTCCACCGGATCATCTCCTTATATACGCTTCAGCGGGGACAAAGGTTTCAGTAATGCGAAAGTTTCACATTCATGCTTTTATAGCCATGGACAAAACAGGCTGGCACCCGCTCCGGTTCACCGATGACATTCACCCGCAACCGCCGCGCCGCCATTTCTTCGAGCAAGATTCGGATTTGCAGCTCGGCAAGACGCGCGCCGACGCAGCGGTGGATGCCGTAGCCAAATGCCAGATGCCGCCGCGCATTCTCCCGATCGACAATCAATTTGTCCGGATTTTCAAACACGCTCTCGTCGCGGTTGGCCGAAATATACCATAGGCCGATCTTGTCGCCCTTTTTGATCGGCGCGCCGAACAGGTCGTAATCGGCAAGCGCAGTCCGCCGCATATGCGCAAGCGGGGTCTGCCAGCGGATGATTTCGGAAACCGCGTTGGTGATAAGGTCGGGGTTCTGCTCAAGCTTCTCGCGCTCGTCGGGAAATTGCTCGAGCCCGTAAGCGTAGCCCGACATCGTATTACGCGTGGTGTCATTGCCGCCGACGATCAGCAGGATGAGATTGCCCATATACTCCCACTGGGTCATGTCCTTCATCGGCGAATGGATCATGCGCGAAATCAGGTCGGGCGCTTCGCCGCGGTTCAGGCGGTCGTCCCAAAGCTTCTGGAAATAGGCCCCCATTTCATACAGTTTTTCGAGCCGCTTCTTGCGGTTTTCCTCGGTGCGGAAAAGTTCCACGTCCCCGGCCCAATCCGACCATTCAGTAAGCAATCGCCGGTCTTCCCAAGGGAAGTCGAACAGCAAAGCAAGCATCCCAGTGGTGAGTTCGATCGAAACCAGATCGACCCAGTCGAACGTCTCTCCGACTGGCAGGCTATCGAGCACTTCGCCGGTCCGTCTGCGGATTTCCTCCGACATTCTGGTCATTTCGGCTGGCGTGAAGGCCGGGGCAACAACGCGCCGCTCCTCGGTATGCTTGGGCCGGTCCATCGCGATGAACATCGGCATGACGATTCGCTGATCTTCAGGGATCGATTCCAGTAAATCGTCGTCGGAGACAAGCGTGATGCCGCCGTGTTCGAACGAAGACGAGAAAATGTCGGGCAAAGCCTCGACATGCTGGATCGCTTTAAGCGTCGTGACATTCCAGTAGTCGTTGAAGTCGCTACCGGTGATCTTGTTGATCGGCGACCGTTCGCGCATCTGCTTGAAGATCGGCTGCCAGCGGTCCTCGGCATAAATTTCGGGCTTAGAAACGTCCCAATCATGCGGGGCTGCATTTACTTCCCACGGCAGGTCGGTGGATTCCATGATGGGCGCTGTG
>JANPAM010000362.1:0-5344 GCA_031429915.1 Sphingomonadales bacterium
CGTCAATAGGCGAATTCGCCGCGACAGCACCGTGGGCGATCTGGCCGGTCGCGACGCAGATTACCTCCCCGAACGATTGGGCGACGAAACCCGCGAAGTCATGGGCATGATGGGCGGATTTGCCCGGGCAATGGCGATGATGATGCCCGAGTTCGAACGGCTGGGCCATGAGATGGAAGACAGCGTCCGCTCGGCCAAACGCGAAGCCCGTCGCCGCGATTGAGCAATAGCGTACCGGGCTCCGCTACTGCCAGATTTGCCAAATGCCCGGCAGTTCGGTTAAGCCGCCGTCATGCTGACTGCACCCGCCACTTCTGTCCGGATGATCACCGAACCCGAAGCCGAACGGCGACTGACAATAAATCGCGCGGACATATTGGCGTTGATCGCCAAAGCCGACCACCGGCACGCCGCCGGCGACAACCGTGCCGCCAATGCTTATTATACCGCCGCCATCAGGGTCGCTGCGTCGTTGCCTTCACTGACTGCCGAAGTTAGCGCCGAAGTTACGCGCGCGCAGTTGGCAGTTGCTTGGCTCGGCGAAGTGTTCAAGCAACATCTTTTGGACTCGCTAACAGTCGCCGGTTACCCTCGCGAGAAGCAGCACCCCCGATTTCGCCTTTCGCTCGACATGATGCTGGGCGAGGCTGAACGCCCTCCCGAGCGTCGGCAGTATCCGCAGACCCCGTTGGTCCATTACTATCCGGGTACCGATTATCTCCAATTTGCCGATACCGTTGAATACCACTGGGTGCCGAAGCTAGAGGCGCAATTTCCGGCAATGCAAGCCGAAGCGCTGGCGCTGCTCGCCGACCATGCCGGTTTCACGCCTTATGTGAAGACCGACACGAAACGGCCGCAGGGCGATTTTCACGGAATGCTCGAAAACCCGGAATGGAGCACACTCCACCTTTGGCAAAATGGCGCCGCGGTCGACGAGCACGTCAAACGCTGCCCGACGATCTACCAAGCCGTGATCGACCATGTGCCGTTATGCCATATCGGCCCGCGCGCGCCGTCAGTGATGCTGTCGCTGCTTCGTCCCGGTGCAAAAATCCCGCCGCACACCGGAATGCTTAACAGCCGACTGATCTGCCACCTGCCGCTGGTTGTGCCTCCCGATTGCGGCTTCCGCGTCGGCAGCGAGACCATCCAGTGGGCAGAAGGCAAGATGATCGCGTTCGATGACAGTGTCGAGCATGAGGCGTGGAATAACAGCGCTTATGACCGGCTGGTGCTGATCTTTGACATCTGGCGACCCGAACTTTCGTTGGCAGAGCAGGGGCAGATTACTGCGATGTTTGCGGCGGTCGATAACTACTCTTAGCTAAACAGCCAGCTTCCCAGCATCCGGTCGAACGGGAAAGTGAAAAAACCGGCGATCAGCAGTGCACCGATTACAAAACCCCTCGCCTGACCACGGTGGCGCTGGATGTCCCGCCTGCGTGCCGACAGGATGAGCACTGGCACACCGATCAGAGTAATGACCGACAGGATGTGAATGGGGCTGAACCCGCCGCTGTTTATTTCGCGCATGTCTAGGCTGATCAGCGCCGTTGCGAACATACACAATGCCCAAATCCAGCCGAGCAACCGGTGGCGGTTATCGCCGCGTTTGCGGAGCAGCATGATCGGCGTTATCACCAGCACGGCGGCCAATGTCCCCAAGTGAAACCACACCTGCCACGGAATTTGCTCCCACTGCGAACGGCCTTTGAAGACCGCTACACCGGCAACGACAAGCAAAGCTATCGCCAAATATGCACAGATTCGTTCTACCATGTCGGGCGCTTTCGGCCTGATATAACGCGTGCCGCGCTTGCCGAAAAAGTCGTTGAACCGGCTGGCCAAAATGCACTCCCCCATTTATGCCTATCACCGGGACAGATGCGAAAGGTGGCGACGATGCGCAAGTTATTTATCGGGGCAGCGGTACTGTCATTAACAATAACGTCACCGGCACACGCTGATGCCAATGGCGACCTGAAGGCTTTGGTCGATGCCTACTGGGCAGCCACGCTCAAGGAACAGCCGGTTTTTGCCAGCCAGTTGGGGGTCGATACCTACGCCGACAAGATTGGCGATTCGACTCTTGCGGCGCAGGACCGGCGGGCAGCGGCGGCGGCAGAGTTCCTCAAACAACTCAACTCGATTTCTGCGGACAGCTTGGACGCAGCGGCGACGGTAGAGGCCGGAATATTGCGGCGAACGCTTAACTCGACAATCGAGGGCAACCGGTTTGGCCAGCGGGCGGTAAATTTCACAACATATTCGAGCTGGCACAAGAACTTCGCTGGAATCGCAGACAATCTGCCATTCAGGACTGTAACAGATTTTGCAAACTACAACAAACGGTTGGCCCAATATGCGCGCTATAATGATGAAAATATCGAAGTGGCCAACGTTGCAATCAAAGGCAAGTATACGCAGCCTTGTGAGACGCTGACCGGCTTCGAGCGGACCGTCATCGGTCTGATCGTAACCGATGCCACCAAATCACGCTTCTATTCGCCCTATGCCAAAAGCCGTCCCGAAGGCGTCCACGAGACCCAATTCGCAAGCTTCGCAGCCGAGGCCGCGAAGATCATCGAGACCGTCGTCCACCCTGCGTTGAACAAGCAACTGGCCTGGTATACCGAGCGTTACAAACCCGCCTGTGCTAAGGTTCCCGGCGTGTCGGCTCAACCGGGTGGCGACAAATATTATGCATTCAGGGTCCGAGAGGAAACAACCACCGACCTGACGCCCGATCAAATCCATCAGATCGGTTTGAAAGAGGTCACACGGATTCGCGCCGAATTGGTCGATGTCGCGACCAAGGCGGGATATGCGAGCCGTGAGGCATTTATCCAGCATCTTCGAACTGACTCGCAATATTATGCGAAGACACCCGAGGAACTGATGGAAAAAGTCGCGCGGGTGACCAAAGCCATCGACGGCAAGATGCCTTCCATGTTCGGGCGACTGCCAAGGTTGCCTTATGGTATCAAGCAAATTCCGGCTGAAACCGCCGAAGGCACTACCACGGCGTATTATAATGCGGGATCGCCGCAGATCGGGCTTTCCGGGACCTATTACGTCAACACATCGAAGCTGAACCAGCGGCCTTTCTGGGAAATCCCTGCACTTTCGGCGCATGAAGCAGTGCCCGGCCATCACCATCAGATAGCGTTGCAACAAGAATTGCCGCTGTCCGATTTCCGCAAAAATGGGGCATTTTTTACAGCGTTTGTCGAAGGCTGGGGCCTGTATTCGGAACGGCTTGGAATAGAGATGGGTTTGTATGACACGCCAGCGAAGGACATGGGGCGGCTGTCCTATGAAATGTGGCGCGCCTGTCGGCTGGTCGTTGATACCGGCATCCATTCCAAAGGCTGGTCAAAACAGCAGGCCATAGACTTCATGACCGACAACAGCGCTTTGTCAGCGGCCAATATCGAGGCTGAGGTCAATCGTTATATCAGTTGGCCAGGACAGGCGCTGGCGTATAAATTGGGTGAGCTGAAAATCCGCGAACTTCGGGCGCTGGCGACTGAGGAATTGGGTGGGAAGTTCGATCTGGCGGCATTCCATGATGCGGTACTCGGCCAAGGAGCAGTGCCACTCAATGTGCTGGACGCGCAGATCAAAGACTGGATATCGGTAGAAAAGACAAAGGGCTGACGCCCTGAAAACCAAATAATCGCAGTGGGATAGTTTTTGGCGCGATCTGGAAAGTCCCACTAAGGTCTCACCCAAATCGAGTCTATATCGCATTGAGGTCGCAAATCGCACTATCTGAATGGGCACGGCAAAAGGCGTGCCCTTCGGAACCAAGCTTTCGACCGGCAAAACCAACGATGAGAAAGAGCGAAGAAAGAACATTACGGGAACATCGACAAAATGTCAATAGCCTGTTAGTAATGCCTCACTTTGGCTCGGGCAGCGGCTCCGCGTCGGCGTCTGACTGTTCGACTGCTTCCTTGGCTGCCAATTCAGCTTGCAAACGCGCCTCACGTTCAGCGCGGCCTTGCTCGAATTCTTTGGTACGTTCTTCAACCTCCGCGGCTTCGGCATCAATGCCCGCCAATCGCTTAGCCCTTTCGGCAGCAATCAACCGGCCAAAGGTGATACCGGGATCCTGCGCCTTTTCAGCGTAAGCGGTATTGATCGCCTTCAATCCGCAACCGGTGAAACCGCCAGCGCCGGAGGGCGAGCAGCTCATCGTCCCGCTGGCACCCACATATTCATAAGCCATCACGCGTTCCGACCAAGCTTGGTTCTTCAGATCATTTGGGTCGTTGCGAAGCGATGTTGGAATCCGGTAGCGATCAGCTTCGCCCATCCGCGCACAAACCACAATCTCGTCGCCCTTGCTTTCAGGGCAAGCGTCATCCCCGTAAACGATCAGTTGATTGATCTTTTCATCGGGAGCCGCTGGCCCTGCTGCGTCCTGCGCCATCGACGGAGCAGATATTGCCAAGGCAAGCGAAGCAATCGAAGTTCGGATTAATGCGTTCACGGAAATTCTCTCCAATATTATGTACCGGCTTATTGGCGTTCCTAGCTGAACGACCGATGAAAGCTAAATTCGTTTGGAAACCGCGATAGCCACCCTGCACCCGGCACGGATGACAGCGCTCATCAACGGATAGGCGAAAGCCTGTTCTGCCCCTTGTTCAAGCGCAGTTGCTTTATGCTCTAATTCTTCAAGCTGAAATTCTGCGACCAATGCCGACAATTCAGAGTCGCTATCGCCAATCTGTTCGAGTTGCTCTGCATAATGCCGGTCAATCTCGGTTTCGACCGCCACGGTGCACGCCATTGCAGCCGATGGACCTATAGCGGCCGTGACCGCGCCAAGCGCAAACCCGGCAATGTCCCACACCGGATGAAACACTGTTGGCCGCACGCCGCGCTCAACAAGCAATCTGTCGAAAGCAGTCAAATGCCGTTGCTCCTGCTCGGCCATATGTGCGATGCTCCGAGCGGCAGGCGTCCGGTCGCCCATCACCGCGAGTTGCCCGGCATAAATCCGTTTGGCACCATATTCGCCCGCCTGGTTCACGCGCAACATGCTGGCGATGGCGGCGAATTTATTGGTCAGGGTGTGCGGGTTTTCCATATGCCGTATAAGATGGCCACTGCGCCGCCGACAGACAAGAGAAAATTATACCCGGCAAGGGAAATGCCGAACAATGTCCACGGTGCAACATCGCAGCGGATCAGCGGCGCGTTCATGATTGACTTGAGCAGTTCATCGCCAGTGCCGGTAACAGTGCTGGTGCAGGCGGTCAGCCCTTCCCACCAGCCATATTCGACCCCAGCATGAAATCCGGCAATCGCGCCGCTGGTTGCAATTGCC
>JANPAM010000363.1:0-2921 GCA_031429915.1 Sphingomonadales bacterium
TCTCGGCGTAGTCCACATGCGCTTGGGCCACTTTCATTTCGTCATCGCGCGCTTCGGCGACTGCCAGGTCACGCTCTGCCGCAGCCTGATCGATGGCAAGCCCTGTCGAAATTGAGCGTCATGGTGCCATTCTGGTCATCGCTATCAACCGGCCTGCGCAACGCAATGCCGTCAATCGGGCGGTGTCGCTTGCCATTGTAGACGCGCTTGACCGGCTTGACGCTGATGCGGCGCTGCGCGTCGGAATTATCACCGGGCGCGGCGGATCATTTTGCGCGGGTATGGACCTCAAAGCCTTTATTGCGGGCGAGCGACCGGAGATTGAAGGGCGCGGCTTTGCGGGCTTTACCGAAACCCCGCCCAAAAAACCTCTCATTGCGGCTGTCGAAGGCTTTGCACTAGCAGGCGGGTGCGAACTTGCGCTGGCTTGTGATCTGATTGTCGCAGCACAAACGGCCTGGTTCGGGTTGCCTGAAGTTACGCGCGGGCTAGTCGCGGGCTCGGGCGGGCTTGTGCGCCTGCCGCGCCGCATTCCCGAGGCGATTGCGCTTGAATATGCACTGACCGGAGAGCGGATGGATGCCGCCACCGCGCATCGCTGGGGCTTAGTCAATCGCGTGACGCCGGAGGGAGGCGCGCTTGAAGAGGCACTGGCGCTAGCCACTGCCATTACCGCCAACGCGCCACTCAGCGTTGCGATGACCAAACGGATTATCGGTGAATCGAGATCCTGGCCCGAAGAAGCAATCTGGGTGCATCAGCGTCCGCTGGTCGAATCAGTGCTTGCGTCCGACGACGCCAAAGAAGGTGCGCGCGCTTTTTCTGAAAAACGAACCCCAGATTGGAAAGGGCAATGACAATGAATGTCGCTGTTGTCGGTGGCGGAACCATGGGAGTGGGCATTGCATATGTTTCCGCTATGGCGGGCGGATTCGTTACCGTCGTTGAGCCCGACCAATCGCGCGCGGCCGCCTTCAACAAGATTGTCGGCGAAACCGTGCAGTCATCAATCAAGCGTGGAAAGCTCGATGAAGCTGGCGGACATGCCCTCCAGTCACGCATTGTCCTCGTCGCCGACATTGGTGAAATCCCCCAAGGCGTCGACGTCTCGATAGAAACGGTGTCAGAGCGGCTTGACCTCAAACTTGATGTATTAACCGCCATGGCCGCGCGCAAGCCGAAGCTTATCGGGAGCAACACCAGCGCAATGTCGATTGACCGGCTCGCGCAGGCTGTCCCCGATCCAACCGCTTTTCTCGGCATGCACTTCTTCAACCCCGTGTGGTCACTTCCGCTTGTCGAATTGGTGCGTGGAGAACAAACGTCCGAACCGTCGCTTGAGGCGGCACGCAATTATGTCGCATGGCTTGGCAAGCAATCGCTCACCGTTCGCGATGTGCCAGGCTTTGCCACCAGCCGTCTCGATCTGATCGCAAGTCTCGAAGCCATGCGAATGCTCGAATCGGGCGTGGCGAGCGCCGAAGATATTGATCGGGCGGCCGTGCTGGCTTACCGGCATCCGGTTGGGCCGCTGCGTTTGAGCGATATCGTCGGCCTCGATGTGCGGCTCGATATCGCGCGGACGCTGGAGGCTGCACACGGCTCCCGGTTTTCACCACCCCAAATCCTGATCGATATGGTCGCCGAAGGAAAATGGGGAGTCAAATCGGGCCGGGGATTTTTCGCATGGCCACAGTAACCTCACTTCAAATCCGGAGCATATTAAATGGCATCTGACCTGTTTCAATCCTCGTTGTGCGACACCGCCGACCATCACCGCGACCTGCGCGGCAGCGTCAGCAAACTTGTCGGCAAGTTCGGGCGAAAATACTTCCAAGACGTCGTCAACAAAGGCGAACAGCCTGACGCCCTTTGGAAAGAGCTGGGAGAAGCGGGCTTCCTTGGCGTACATGTTTCTGAAGAGTATGGCGGTGGCGGGGGCGGACTTGCCGAACTCAATATCTGTATCGAAGAGACCGCGGCTCAAGGATGCCCGATCCTTTCCATGGTGATCTCGTCAATCACTGCGCCCATCATCGCCAGCGCCGGCACCGATGCGATGAAGCGTGAATGGCTGCCCGGTATTGCAGCGGGTACGCGCAAAATGTGCTTTGCGATCACCGAGCCCGATGCCGGATCGAACACGCATAAGGTCTCGACTCACGCCATCAGGCGCGGCAATGGTTGGGTGATCAACGGCGCCAAATACTGGACATCCGATATCGACCAATCCGCAGCAGTTATGGTGGTGGCACGCGATGGCGTGCCTGTCACCGACGGTTCGCGGCAGGGACTTTCGCTTTTCGTTGTGCCCACTGATACACCGGGCATTTCGATGACACGGATAGATGCTGCGCTGCAAACGTCGGAAAAGCAGTTCACAGTCTTTTTCGACAATGTTGAAGTCTCCGGCGATGCGCTGATCGGCGAACCCGGTGCTGGTCTGAAGCAGGTTTTTGCTGGGCTAAATCCTGAACGCATTGCTGCAGCCGCCATCAACAACGGCATTTCTCGCTTCGCCATCGCACAGGCCGCTCAATATGCCAAGGACCGGTCGGTTTGGAGCACGCCGATTGGCGCACACCAGGGGGTCGCGCATCCTCTGGCGGAAGCATATATCAATGTACAGGCAGCGCGACTTCTCAACGCCCGCGCAGCCCAGCTGTGCGACGGCGGGGAAGATGCTGCGGAGACCGCCAACATGGCAAAATTCGCGGCAGCAGAGTCATCGCTCAAGGCATTGGATCAGGCGATCCAGGTGCATGGCGGGAATGGCCTATCGAACGAATACGGTCTATCGGACCTGTGGTTTATCACGCGGCTGCACAGAACAGCGCCCGTAAGCCGTGAAATGATTCTCAATTACATATCGACACACAGCCTCGGGCTTCCCAAAAGCTATTGAACCGATGGAAACCAAT
>JANPAM010000364.1:0-2245 GCA_031429915.1 Sphingomonadales bacterium
CTGTGGTGACCGAGCCGGTTGCCTTGGCCGCGATCAAGGCACCAGGCGATATGGGCGCTGATATAGTTGTTGGCGAAGGCCAATCCATCGGCGTCGGCCTGCAATTCGGTGGGCCCTATGTCGGACTGTTTGCCTGCAAAGAAAAATATGTCCGTCAAATGCCTGGTAGGTTGTGCGGAGAAACTGTCGACGCCGAAGGCAAGCGTGGCTTCGTGCTGACGCTTTCAACCCGCGAACAACATATTCGTCGTGAAAAGGCGACATCGAATATTTGCACGAATTCAGGACTTTGTGCGCTAGCTTTCAGTATTCATATGACCTTGCTCGGAGAAAAAGGGCTTCGCGACCTAGCGATGCTTAACCACAAGATGGCGGTGCAAGTGGCTGATCGACTGGTTAAGATTCCCGGGGTCGAACTGGTCAACGACAGCTTTTTCAACGAGTTCACGCTCAGGCTTTCCAAAGAAGCGAGGCCGGTCGTTCGGTCGATGGCTGATCGCAAGGTGCTTGGCGGTGTGTCGTTGGGGCGGCTGTATCCGGGGGTTGAGTCTTTGGAAAATGGTCTGGTCATCGCGGTTACCGAAGTGGTGACTGCAGAGGATATCGAAGCGCTGGCGACCGCGCTGACGGAGGTATTGTCATGAACGCGATCAATCAATCCGGCTGGAAGCCCGAAATGGGGGGGGCGGCAGACGCGGCCCAGGCGACCTTCACCGGCAACCGGGCACTGATCCTCGAAGAAAAACTGATTTTTGAGATCGGCACAAGCGGAACCACTGGCGTCGATTTGGCTAATGCCCCCGATGTGACGTCACGGCTCGGTGGGCTTGAGCGCAACCGCGATATCGGCCTGCCCGGTCTTTCCGAACCCGAAACGGTACGCCATTATACCCGCCTTAGCCGCCAGAATTACGGCATCGACCTCGGCTTCTTTCCGCTGGGTAGCTGCACGATGAAGCACAATCCTCGGCTCAATGAAAAAGTTGCTCGGATGGCGGGCTTTGCCGATGTTCATCCGCTACAGCCCGTCGATACGGTACAGGGCGCGCTATCGGTCATCAATGAACTCGCCTTTTGGCTGATCGGACTGACCGGCATGCACAGCGTCGCTATGACGCCCAAGGCAGGTGCGCATGGCGAATTATGTGGCATCCTGTGCATCAAGGCCGCGCTCGAGGCACGCGGCGATCCGCGCGGCGTCATTCTTGTGCCCGAAAGCGCGCATGGTACCAATCCGGCTACTGCCGCTTTTGCCGGCTTCTCCGTTGAAAATATTCCCGCGACATCTGAAGGCCGCGTCGATCTGGATGCACTAAAAGCGCGTCTGGGCCCCGACATCGCGGGTGTAATGATCACCAATCCAAACACCTGCGGTCTGTTCGAACGCGACATGAAGGCTATTTCGGACGCGGTGCATGGCTGTGGCGGTTATGTCTATTGCGACGGCGCCAATTTCAACGCGATTGTCGGGCGTGTGCGTCCGGGCGACCTGGGCATCGATGCAATGCACATCAACCTGCACAAGACTTTCTCCACTCCGCATGGCGGGGGTGGTCCGGGGTCGGGTCCGGTCGTATTATCCGAGGCGCTCGCACCCTATCTACCGCTGCCCTACACGGCCCGCACGAAAGACGGTGTCATCCATTTGGTCGAGGAAGACAACGCGGAAGAGTTTTCGCGCACCCACTTCGATGGGGCGGTGCGCAGCCTAGGCCGAATGACCGCGTTTCATGGCCAAATGGGCATGTTTACGCGGGCGCTCAGCTATATCATGAGCCACGGTGCCGACGGCCTGCGTCAGGTTGCCGAGGATGCCGTGCTCAACGCCAACTATGTTCTTCGTAGCCTTGACGACGTGCTCGACGCGCCGTTCGGGCATAGCGGGCCGTGTATGCATGAGGCTTTGTTCTCTGATGACGGCATGGCGGAGGGCTTTTCGACGCTCGACATCGCCAAGGGGCTAATCGACGAAGGCTATCACCCGATGACGGTGTATTTCCCGCTGGTCGTCCACGGCGCGATGCTGATTGAGCCAACCGAGACCGAGAGCATGGCGGCTTTGGACCAGTTTATCGGCGCACTGCGTTCGGTGGCCGAACGGGCCAAGGCGGGCGACGCCAGCTTGAAGTCAGCGCCGCATCATGCGCCACGCCGTCGCCTCGACGAAACGCTGGCTGCGCGTAAACCGGTGCTGGTCTGGAAAGAACCTGAAATGGCGGTGGCGGCCGAGTAGCCGATGCCGTTC
>JANPAM010000365.1:0-2607 GCA_031429915.1 Sphingomonadales bacterium
GCTCCATTATCCGTATTGATCGTATTCCTTAAAATATTTCCTATAATCCTGGACATGTTGATCGAGTTATTATAGCCAATATTTACCTGATCTGTAGTAATACTCGTATACGCTTGAGATGCTATCGCGTTTAAGGTATACTTACCACCGTTTGATATTTCTGAGATTTTGGTCGCAACCGACATTGCAGCGCGCGGCATTGACGTCCCCGGCGTCAGCCATGTGTTCAACTTCGAGCTGCCCAACGTGCCTGAACAATATGTCCACCGCATCGGTCGCACCGCGCGTGCCGGCCGTGAAGGCGTGGCGATGAGTTTCGTTGCTGGCGACGAGCGTGGCTATATGAAGGATATCGAGCGTTTGACCGGGGTTCGAGCGATGACGCTTGGGCTTCCAGAAGGCTTCCGCGAAGCGGTTGCCAACCTGCCGCCGCCTGCCAAGGACAACCGTCCGACACAACAGGCGCGCGGCGGTCGTGGTGGTGGTCAGCCAGGTGGCGGACGCACCAACTATGCCGGCAAGAAACTCGGCGGCAACAACGGTGGAACTGGTTTGAATGGCGAAACACGCCAGCGTACTTTTGCTCCACAAGGGGGTTGGCAGCCGAACGCTGGCCCGCGTGATGGTTCAAAGGGTACAGGCGAACGCCCACGCACTGACCATGCAGGCTGCGACCGCCGTCCCACCGCTGATCGTGCACATGCAGCGCGAGGCGATGGACGTGGTCGCGACCCCGGTGCACCCGCACGTAACTATGGTCCGAAGAAAACGGGCGCTGGCGGGTTCCGCGGTCCGGTTAAGCGTGCTGGCTAAAACGGCTTAATGCCGAAAATGCCGCATGCCGGTGAAGACCATGGCGAGGCCAGCTTCATCGGCTGCGGCAATGACTTCGTCGTCGCGCATCGAGCCGCCGGGTTGGATGACTGCGGTCGCACCCGCTTCGGCGGCGGCCAGTAGGCCGTCGGCGAAGGGGAAGAAGGCGTCGGAAGCGACTGCCGAGCCAACGGTGCGTGGGGTGGCCCAGCCAAAAGTTTCGGCGGCCTCTTTGGCCTTGATTGCGGCAATCCGCGCGCTGTCGCGGCGGTTCATCTGCCCTGCGCCGATGCCTGCGGTCGCGCCGTCCTTTGCATAGACGATGGCGTTTGATTTCACGTGTTTCGCAACGGTCCAGGCGAAGCGGCAATCGGCCAGTTCCTGCGCCGTTGGCGCGCGTTTTGTCACAACTTTCAGATCGCTGTCAGCCACCGCGCCATTATCGCGTGACTGGAGCAACATACCGCCAGCGATGGTCTTCAGCATCATCCCGCCACGCGCCGGATTGCCCAGCGGGCCGGTCAGGATAAGCCGCAGGTTTTTCTTTCTCGCGAACACCGCCTTGGCTTCATCGTCAGCATCGGGAGCCGCCACCACCTCGGTGAAAATCTCCGATATCGCTTCCGCCGTCGCGCCGTCCAAGGGCCGGTTGACTGCAATGATGCCGCCAAAGGCCGACACGCTGTCGCATTCGAGCGCGGCGCGGTACGCCTCGATCAACGTCTCGCCCGTCGCCACACCGCACGGGTTGGCGTGCTTGACGATTACCACCGTTGGCGGGCCGTCGCGGAATTCGCTGACCAGTTCGATCGCGGCATCGGCGTCGTTCAGATTGTTGTAGCTTAGCTCCTTGCCCTGAACCTGCTTGTGATCGGCAAGGCTGCCGCCTGGGGCAAAGGCCGGGATGTAAAGCGCCGCCTGCTGATGCGGGTTCTCGCCGTATCGCAACGACTGCTCGAGCTTCACCGGTACGGTCATGCGTCCAGGAAACATCTGCCCCTGATCGGCAAAAGCAAACCAGCTGGCGATCATGCTGTCATATTCGGCGGTCGCGGCATAAGCTTTCGCAGCCATGGACCGGCGAAAACCGAGATTGGTCGCGCCGTCGCGTTCCTCCATTTCGGCAACCAGCGAATCATAGTCCGACGGATCGGTGACGATAACGACTGCGTCATGGTTTTTGGCGGCGGAGCGAACCATCGACGGCCCGCCGATGTCGATATTCTCGATTATTTCCTCACGGCTCGCGCCTTTGTCAACGGTCGCTGCAAATGGATAGAGATTGACCACCACCAGATCGATCGCACCGATATTGTGCATTTTCATCGCGGAGAGGTGCTCGGGATTATCGCGCACAGCGAGCAATCCACCGTGAACCGCCGGGTGAAGCGTCTTGACCCGCCCGTCCATCATTTCGGGAAATCCGGTCAGCTCACTAACATCTTTCACCTGCAACCCCGCCTCGCGAAGCGTCTTCGCCGTGCCGCCGGTCGATACCAGCTCGACATGGCGCGCAGCCAGCGCGTGGCCAAGCTCGACCAATCCGGCCTTGTCCGACACCGACAACAGCGCACGTTTGATTACTACATCAGTCATATTTTATCCCAAAAAGCGAAGCTGCCAGCCGATAGTAAGGCCGCCCTTACCAGCATCGGTTGCAATCACAAGCTGGCGGGTCGGATGCGGGCGGCCTTCCTCATCGACCCATAGACTGTCATCAACCGAAAGCGTCCCGCCAGCCGCCGCAAAAGCCCAGCTGCTGCCCCCAGCCGTTCGAAGCAAAGCCGTCTGCGT
>JANPAM010000366.1:0-2469 GCA_031429915.1 Sphingomonadales bacterium
GTCATTCCAACTAGGCCCGGGGCGCTGGGCGAGTTGCTTAACAATGCCCCGCTTTTGCTCGAACGGATTTCGACTCTCACCGAACGGCTGACCAACATCTTGTCGGATAAAAACCAGGCTTCGATTGAGGGAATTTTGGCCAATGTCGAAAGCATTTCTGGGCAACTGTCCTCACAGGGCACCGGTATACAGGACGCGATCCGTGAAGCACGGATCACACTGAAAAAGACAGGAGATGCGGCTGAGCAGATTTCAGCAGTTGCCGGGTCGACCAGCAAGTTGCTCGACAGCGATGGTCGACCGCTCGTGGCAGAACTGCGCAAGACATTGGGTGCTGCCAACCGAAGCCTCGCGGCGTTGGAAACGACAATGAACAATGCCAATCCGGCAATCGAAACTTTGGCGACTCAAACATTGCCCGAGGTCAATCAGTTGGCCCGCGACATGCGTGATCTATCCGGTTCGCTGAAGTCGGTTACCGAACGGCTCGATCAACAAGGTGTAAGCGGCATCGTCGGTGCGCCTGCACTTCCTGATTATGATGGGAAACGGAAATGACACCAATCCGCAACAAGCGGCTTCGCAATTCACTTTGCTTGATGATGGTCACAGCGTCGCTTGCGGCATGCGTCAGCTTCGGACCGAAGGCGCCACCGACCTTGCTGGTGCTCACCGCGTCGAGTGGCGTTCAAAGTGGTGCTACTCAAAGCGGCTCACCAGCGAATGCGCTGATCGTACTCCAGCCAGAAGCATCGCGCAAAATCGACACGACCCGGGTGCCAGTGCAGATAGATGCAAGTAACATTGCGTATCTGAAAGATGCTTTGTGGGCCGACAAACCCGCGCGAATGATGCAAATGCTGTTAATGGAGACGATTTCAGCCAAGACTGGGCGACTCGTCCTCAATGAAGTGGACGCTGGCGGCAAGGCGCAACAATTCCTGTCGGGCAGCCTTATGGAGTTCGGTATCGACAGTGCTTCAATGCAAGCCGTCGTGGTCTACGATGCGGTCAAACTGGTACGCGGTCAGGTCGTCGAAAAACGGCGGTTTGAGGCACGCGAGGCGGTTAGCGCAATCGAACCCGGATTGGCGGGCGCAGCATTGAACCGGGCTGCCAATACTGTCGCGGCTGAAATGGCGGCATGGGTGGGTTAGTCAAGAAGCCGCTCAACCAGCCGCCGAGCCGAAACCTTCCGGAGCTGGCCAGGCGGTCGAACTGATTGCCATGACTTTGAACAAACTGCCCATTTGGTCACTCTTGACGAGCCGGTCGCGCGCTTGAAAGATTTCGTTGGCGCGGTAAGGCGCGGTACCGGCTAAACTTGACGCACGTTGATTGATCCCCAACGCTTCGAGCCAATCCCCTTGTCCGACGGGACCATCCACGCGTAAATCGTGCATTCGCGCCAAATTGCCCAGTTCCAGAAAATTGACATGCGCTGTCAGGTCATGCTCGCCCGGATTTTCAAACGGATCAGCAAATTGGTGGTTCTTCACCGCTTGCAAGGTGCTGCCCAATCCGGGCTGTGCATATCCATAGTCGATAATCAGCAACACGCCGCCCTGCTTTTGCAGGCGTGATGCCAGTCCGAACATTATCTCGCTTGCCGCTGGTGATGTTTCATAAATGGCGTCATTCCGACTGTTAAGGAACTGCTCGGGCACCGCCGCGTCCATCGCATGAGCCCCCGGCATGGGCGTAAATTTGGCACCACGATCACGTGCCACCACCCGCTCGCGCCAGCCTAAATGTGTCGAGACCAGTTGCCGCACCGGCAGCGCGTCAAAAAACTCATTAGCGACAATTAATAAAGGTGCGTCACCTGGCAGATCGTCCAATGACTCGTAAATGCGAGCATCCGGAACCGCTTGCGCCTGTTTGGCGCGAAGTGCGTCGCTGGTTTCAACAAAATGTACCGGTGGCGTAAAATCGAACCGCGACATTGCCCGGAGCGCGTCGGCGGCCAATGTGGCTCGCCCCGGACCGAGTTCGACATAATGGCAATGCTTAGGGCTATTTTGCCGCAGCCAAATGTCAGTGAACCACATCCCAACAAGTTCACCGAATATCTGGCTGATTTCGGGTGCAGTAATAAAATCACCCGCCGTGCCTAACGGATCGGATTTGTTATAATATTCGGCATTTGCTGCACGCATATACTCGGCAACGCTTATCGGGCCGGATGCTTCGATCTGTTTGGCAAGTCGCAACGCCAACTGGTTGTGTTCAGGCGACACTTTCGCTGCCGGCTATCGGTTCGACACGCTGGCGTCTGCTGTTCGCAGTATAGACAAGATACAGACCCATCATAATCATTGGGACGGTAAGCCACTGCCCCATGCTTAAGCCAGTCTGTTCAGCCAGCCACTGTAACTGAATATCGGGCTCACGGAAAAATTCGACCACAAAGCGCGAGAAACCATATATTAGCGCCGCAGTTCCAAACAGGAAACCGGGTTTGTAGCG